>CAZXXM010000076.1:0-11211 GCA_964644715.1 uncultured Salinisphaerales bacterium | reverse complement strand
TTGACCTCTGCAACGCGTTGCTCGAGATCTTCCATGCCGCTGCCGCAGGCGCTCAACGTCGCAACCGCCAGAAGCGTGATGCCCAGTCGATTGAAACGCATCATTTCCGCCCCCCGCGCTGGGCCGCCTTCTTGGCCGCCTCGGCCGCGGCAAGCTCGTCTTCGTCCAGGTAGCGGTAGGTCTTGGCGACCGCAGTCATCCGCAGGTTTTCCGGATTCAGGTTGCTCGCCCCCCGACCCGTTGCAGCCTTCTCCGCTTTGATCTCCACCTCGTCGACCGTCACGATGCGGGGCAACGCGGCCACACCGCTGACGAATGCGCCCATTTCGTGATAGTTGCCGATCACGATGATCTTGTTGGGAATCTCGGCGTAGAAATCCTTCGGCTGCTCTGCCAGAGGCTGAAACAGCTCTTCGTCGAGACTGCTCGCCACGCGAGTCTGAGAAATGTCGTTGAGCAGGTTCGCCACTTCGCTGCGGCTCGGCAGTTGCTTGAGCATCGCGCCGAAGGTGCGCTCCATCTCCTGCAGCTGTGCCTTATAGGCGTCGAGTGCGACGACCTTCTTCTGCTTGCGCTCGAACTCGGCAAAAAGTGCCGTTTCTTTCGCACGCGCCGCATTCAATTCGTCCTTCATCGGCATCAGCTGGAAATAGGTCCCAACACCGACCAGCAGCGCCGCCGTCAAGATCGCTGCCGCGAAATGGACCCAGGTCGGCCAGGTACCAGGGCGCTGCACGTCCAGCGTCTGCAGATCATTGATCGCGTCCTGGAAGTTCATTCCACGATCTCCCCGTCATCCGCCGGGTCCGGCCCGTTGGTCGCCTTCGTCAGGTTGGTCACCTGCAACGTGAAATCGCTACGGCGCACGCTGCCGGTCTCCGAGGTCTTGATCACGACCAGCTTGGGATCGTTGAACCACGGCGAGGCCTCGAGGTTTTTCATATAGGTCGAGACACGGCCATTGGATTCGGCTGCGCCCTCGATCGTCACCAGCGGCCCGACCTGCTTGATCGCCGTCAGCGTGACGCCGTCGGGCAACGTATTCACCAGCTCATCGAAGAAATGGACCGTTGCGCTGCGGGAGGCCTGCAATTCCTCGATGACGCGCATACGAGCCAGCAGGTTGTTCTTGACCTTCTCCAGCTCCTGAATCTCCTTGATCTTCTGATCGACGTCGGCGATCTGCTGGTTCAGGTAGTTGTTGCGATCGTTCTGCAGGTCCAGAGCGTTCTGCATCATCAGGTAGGCGACCCCGACGATCACGGCCGCCACCGCGACCGCCACGCCCATCAATGCAATGAATCGCTGCTTGCGCTGCTCGCGCAGCTGCGCGCGCCAGTCGAGCAGATTGATCTTGGTCATGGCTCAGGACTCCGCGTCGAACGCACGGAATGCCAGACCCGCAGCGATCAGCATGGAGGCCTCGTCCTTGGCCAGAACCGAGGGCCGGGCCTTCGCCGAGACACTCATCGACGCGAACGGACGCGCAATCACGGTTGGAATGCGTAGCCGCTCTTGTATCAGCACATCGACGTTGGGGATATGCGCACAGCCCCCGGCCAGGATGATCTGATCGATGTTGCTGTGCTTGCCCGAAGCAGCGAAGAAAAACTGCAACGATCGGTCGATCTGTTGCCCCATGTCAGCCACGAAGCCGGGAAGAACCTCCGACTCGTAGGTCTCCGGCAGGTTGCCGAATTTCTTGGCCTTGCCTGCCTCTTCGAAACTCATGCCGTACTGCCGCATGATCTCTTCGGTGAGCTGCCTGCCGCCGAAGGCCTGGTCCCGCGTGTAGATCGTCTGCAGATCGTGCAGCACCAGCAGCGAGGTCGCATTGGCGCCGATGTCCACGACCGCCACCGTTTTCTTGACGCCCTTGGATGGCATTTGGTGCCGCAGGAACTGACAGGCGTTCTCGAGGGCGTAAGCCTCGATATCGACCACCTTGGGGATCAGGCCCGCGATTTCGGCGGCTGCACAGCGGCTTTCGACCTGCTCCTTGCGGCAGGCGGCGAGAACCACGTCGGAGTTGCCGGCCCCCTTGTCGCTTCCACCCAGCACCTGGAAATCCAGGCTCACTTCCTCGATCGGATACGGGATGTACTGATCGGCCTGGGCCTTGATCTGTTCCTCCATGTCGTGTTCCGACAGCGAGGACGGCATCTGGACGATCTTGGTGATGACGGATGCGCCCGCCACTGCCAATGCCACGTTCTTGGTACGGGTACCCGCCCGGCTGACGGCACGCGCGATCGAATCAGCAACCAGCTTGGGATCGGTGATCTGCTTTTCGCTCACTGCATTGGGCGGGAGCGGCTCCACGGCATACGTTTCGACGTGGAAACGGTCGCCCCGGCGGGAAAGCTCGAGCAGCTTGACGGCGCTGGAACTGATGTCGAGACCGACAAGCTCCTGGCTCCCTCCGCCGAACAGCGATTGCATGATCGACATTGCGCCTCTTCCGCTTGCGCGGCCCCAATTTTTTTAGTCCCCAGAGAGCGCATGACGCCGCTCCCATTGAGCCGTAATATACCCGAGACGTTCTCCCAAGCAACAATAAGTTGTGTCAACAACTATCTGATGTTGCTTCATAAGCCGGAGCGTCATTCCGGGTGCAGCCGGACCCTCTCAAAGCGCCAGACGTGTCCCGACCGCTAGTCATCTCCTTATCGCTCATCGGCGGCTTGCTCGTCCTGGCTGCCGCACTGCCGTTTATCCTGTTCTATGGCGCGCGCTGGTACTACGAGCCGACGCTGCCATCGGTTGCTTCGCTACGGGATCTGAAACTGCAGGTCCCTCTCCGCGTCTACACGCGTGACGGCAAGCTGATCGGAGAGTTCGGTGCCGAACGGCGTGCGCCACTCGCCTATTCGGACATCCCTCCCCACCTGATCGACGCCTTCCTGGCGGCGGAAGACGACCGTTTCTTCGAGCACCCGGGCGTCGACTGGCAAGGCCTGGCCCGCGCCACGGTCAAGCTGGTGATGACCGGCGAGAAAAGCCAGGGCGGAAGCACGATCACGATGCAGCTCGCACGCAACGTATTCCTCAGCTCCGAGCGAAGTTACGAACGGAAAATCAGGGAAATCCTGCTGGCGCTGCGTATCGAACGGGAGATGACCAAACAGGAAATCCTGGAGACCTACCTCAACAAGATCTTCCTGGGGCAGCGGGCATATGGAGTCGGCGCCGCGAGCCGTGTCTATTTCGCCCGCGAACCGGCCGAGCTGACCTGGGCTCAGACCGCCCTGCTCGCCGGCCTGCCCAAGGCGCCCTCCCGCGACAACCCGGTCATCGCTCCGGAGCGCGCCAAGAGCCGGCGTGACTACGTTCTCCGGCGACTGCGTTCCCTCAACAAGATCTCCGAGCTGGATTTCCAGGCCGCGCTGGCCGAGCCGGTGATCGTCAGGCTGGCGACGCCACAGGTCGAGAGCGACGCCCATTTCGTCGCCGAAATGGTGCGGTCGGAAGTCTTCACCCGTTACGGCGACATGGCTTACACCTCCGGCTATCGCGTGACGGCAACCATCCTGTCCACGCGGCAGGAAGCGGCCAACAACGCGCTGCGTTCGTCGTTGCTGGCTTATGACGAACGCCACGGCTGGCGCGGCGTGGAGGCTCGCCTGCCGCCGGAGTTGCTGACCGAAAGCGGAGAGAAGCGCGACGCCATCGAGGAGATCCTTTCGCAACGGCCGCAGGTCGCCGGGCTTCGCGCCGCCGCCGTCGTGAGCTTTCGCCCGGAACGCCTGACCGTCTTGCTCCAAGGCTTGAAGCTGGTGGAAATCGCTTCCGACGATTTCAAATGGGCTCGCCTGACCGGCGCCAAGACACTTCAGCCAGGGGACATCGTTCGCGTGCGCGCCGTGGACGATCGCTGGCGCTTGGCTCAGATCCCTGCCGTCCAGGGAGCTCTCGCGTCCATGAATCCGCGCACCGGGGCCATCGAAGCGGTGGTCGGCGGCTACGATTTCCTGCTCAACAAGTACAACCGGGCGATCCAGGCCCGTCGACAGCCCGGCAGCGGATTCAAGCCCTTTCTTTTTGCCGCGGCGTTCGACAAGGGATTCACGCCGGCCTCCGTGCTGCTCGACGCGCCGATCGTCTACCGCGACTCCGAGATCGAAGGCGCCTGGCGCCCGGAGAATTACGACGGCGACTTCAAGGGCCCCATGCGCCTGCGAGAAGCGCTGGTTCATTCGCGCAACCTGGTGACCATCCGCCTGCTGCAGGAAGTCGGCCTGGATTCGGCCCGCAGCTACATCTCGCGGTTCGGTCTGGCGAAGGATCGGATACCCAGGGATCTTTCGATGGCCCTGGGAACCGGCTCGTTCAGCCCGATGGAGATGGCCGCCGCCTATGCGGTGCTCGCCAACGGCGGATACCGCGTCACTCCCTACCTGATCGAATCGATTGCCGAGCCCGACGGCAAGGTCGTTTTTCAAGCTGCGCCCGCCGCGGTCTGCGACGACTGCAAGGAAGAGCCCGAAATCGACACCCCGGCAACCGCCGCCACCGCCCCCGACCCGGACGCCGTCCAGCAGCCCCGTCACGCGCCCCGCGTCGTCGACGCCCGTGTCGCCTGGCTCGTGGACGACATCCTGCGCGAGGTCGTCGTGCGTGGTACCGCTGCGCAGGCGCGCAAGCTGGGACGGGGGGACATCGCCGGCAAGACCGGCACCACGAACGACGAGACCGACGCCTGGTTCAGCGGCTTCAATCGTGACTTGGTATCGGTCGTCTGGGTCGGCTTCGACCAGCCCGCGCCGCTGGGCAAGGGTGAAGTCGGCGGCCGGGCCGCGCTGCCGATGTGGATGGACTACATGCGGGCCGCACTCGAAGACTCGCCGGAAACACCGTGGCCGCGACCGCCGGGCCTCGTCGACGTGCGGATCGATCGTTACGACGGAACGCTCGCTGCCGGCGGCGATCCGGACGCGATCATCGAGGTCGTGCAGGACGACCACGTCCCGGGCTCCGGCGACAAGAGCGGATACGGGGAAGAGGTTCCGCTCGAAGAACTGTTCTGAGCCCAGCGCTTCGAATGTCCCGCCGTAGTCTCGCCTCCGCCGCCGAACTCATCGACGAAGCCGCGCGCCTGATCTGCGACGAAGGCTATGCCGACTACCGCGTGGCCAAGCACAAGGCGGCCGAGCGGCTCGGGCTGAAGCACACCGGCAGCCTGCCGGACAATCGCCAGATCGAGGCCGCGGTGCTGGATCGCCAGGCTCTATTCGGCGGCGAAGCCTACCGCGCGCGGCTCGCGTCCATGCGCACCACGGCGTTGCGCGCCATGAAATTGCTGGCTGCTTATGAACCCCGGCTCGCCGGCAGTGCCGTCAGCGGTGCGATCGGAGAAGGCCATCGCGTGCAGATTCACCTGATCGCCGATCACGCGGAGGCGGTCGAAATCCTGCTGCACGATCGCCAGATTCCGTTCGAGCAGGACGAACGCCTCTATCGACTCGCCGACGGCCGTGAAATCGAGATTCCGTTGCTGCGTTTCGAGGCGGACGACCTCGGTGTCGACCTGGCCATCTTCGATCCGGGAACCCTGCGCAGTCCGCCTCTATCCCAGATCGACGGCAAACCGGGGCGCCGCCTCACGCCCGACCAGTTGCGCGCACTGATCGACGCGACCCCGTGAAACGAAGAAGCCCCGCTTCCGCGGGGCCTCTGGTTCAACCATGCCGCAAGAAGACAAGGCTCAACGCTTCGCGATCTCTGACACGTCGCGTGTTGCGGCACCGGTGTAGACCTGGCGCGGACGGGCAATGCGCATGCTGGGATCCGAAATCATCTCGATCCAGTGCGCCACCCAGCCCACGGTACGCGCGACTGCGAACATCGGCGTGAACATGTTCACCGGGATGCCGAGCGCCTTGTAGATGATGCCCGAGTAGAAATCGACGTTCGGGTACAACTTGCGCTGCTTGAAGTAGTCGTCGCTGAGCGCGATCTCTTCGAGCTTCATCGCCAGCTCGAGCTGCGGGTCGCTGACGTTGAGCGCCTTGAGCACCTTGTGGCACTGCTCGCGGATGATCGTCGCGCGCGGGTCGAAGTTCTTGTACACGCGATGGCCGAAGCCCATCAAGCGCACGCCGGAATTCTTGTCCTTGACCTTGTCCATGAAGCCCTGGACCTTCTTCACGTCGCCGATCTCTTCGAGCATCTTGAGAACGGCTTCGTTGGCGCCCCCGTGCGACGGACCCCACAGCGCCGCGATGCCCGAGGCGATCGCAGCATAGGGGTTGGTACCGGTGGAGCCCGCCATGCGCACCGTCGAGGTGCTGGCGTTCTGCTCGTGGTCCGCGTGCAGGATGAACAGGATGTCGAGCGCCTTGGCAGCGACCGGGTTTACGACGTACGGCTCCGCCGGCACCGCGAACATCATGTGCAGCAGGTTCGAGCTGTAGTCGAGATTGTTCTGCGGATACATGAACGGCTGGCCGAACGACTTCTTGTAGGCCGCCGCCGCGATCGTCGGGATCTTCGCGATCATGCGATGCGCGAAGATTTCGCGATGACGCGGATCCTTGTTGTTGGTGGTGTCGTGATAGAACGCCGACAACGAGCCGACGACGCCGGTGAGCATCGCCATCGGGTGCGCGTCGTAGTTGAATCCGCTAAACAGATTCTTCAGCGACTCGTTGATCATCGTGTGCTTGCGGATGCTGGCGTCAAAATCCGCGAACTGGGTCTTGTTCGGCAGTTCGCCATTCAAGATCAGGTAGGCCACTTCGATGAAGCTGCAGTGCTCCGCCAGCTGCGCGACCGGGTAGCCGCGATAAAGCAGGATGCCCTCGTCGCCATCGATGAACGTGATGGCCGACTGCGTCGAACAGGTCGA
This sequence comes from uncultured Salinisphaerales bacterium, assembly GCA_964644715.1. Taxonomy (GTDB): domain Bacteria; phylum Pseudomonadota; class Gammaproteobacteria; order Nevskiales; family Nevskiaceae; genus Panacagrimonas. The sequence continues at coordinate 4,364 of CAZXXM010000076.1, read as the reverse complement.
CGTGAAACCCGGGTCGTAGGTGAAGGCGCCGAGCTTGTCGTACACCTTGCCCACATCGAGGCCGACCGGACCCAGGGTTCCCTTCACGCCCGGAAGATCAATCTTTTCGCCGGTTTCGTTGTTGACGAGGCTGTACGTGGCGCTGCTCATTCGCTCGCTCCCAAGAATTCTTCGTGGATCTGTTTCACATGGCTCGGCGGTCCCGCCTGCGCCGCCATGGCGCAAGCCGCCCCGCCCTGGCAGTGCTTGCGCTGGCGAGTCGAAAAACCACCGGATTCCGCGGACCGCACCCGTTACGCAGGGGACGATGACGGCGGGCGGCAAGCTTAGCGATTTTCCCGACCTGCCCGCCAGCGCGGACCTGCCCTCTTACCCGTTTCGGACTGCACGCGCCGTGCCACCGGTATGGGTTTTCACACTCGATAAGGGCGGTCCAACGAAAAAGGCCGCGACGGATCGCGGCCTTCTTTGACTGCCAAAGCGGACTTCAGGCCTTGGTGCCGAAGCGCTTCTTGAACTTGTCGACGCGACCGCCGGCTTCCACCTGGCGCTGCTTGCCGGTGTAAAAGGGGTGCGAACGCGAAGAAGTATCCAGATTGACCAGCGCGTACTCCTTGCCGTCCTCCCACTGGATCTTTTCCTTGCTGGTCAAGGTCGATCGGATACGGAAGGTGTGGCCAGCGGCATTGTCCTTGAAGACAACGTAGTCGTACTTGGGGTGGATGCCTTCTTTCATGTTGAAGCCCTGCGTGCCGCAAAAAAGGGCACGAAGTGTAGGTCCGACACCTCGCGCGCGCAAGCCGATCCGCCCGATGCGGGGCCACGGCATCTCGCGCAGCCCACCTGCACCCCGTCCCCCGTACCCCGGACGAATTCCGGGGCCGTGACCTCACGCCAAAGCGGATGGCGTGCCGGGAACGGCGCCCGCGGCCTTCGTCCGGGCCACGCGGGCGGGCGAGCGTTTGGCCTCAGACCCGCGGCGTGACGCGTGTCTTGCCGTTCATCAGGCGCACCGGCTTGCTGAAACGCAGCCAGGCCGCTGCGAACAAACCCGCCGCCGCCACTGCGATCACCACCGGAACCAGAAGATGCATGTCCATGCCATTACCCCTGCGACCGGAGGCCGCGTTGTTGATTGTTCGGAAGATTCACGGGTCCTGCCGGACCGGCGTGTCGGGCGATTCATATCGCGGGCCGCCCGGGGCGCACACCCGGGCACCGACCGGCGGAGGGCATCGCCGGGTGAAACGGACCAGCGGTATCCGGCCCGGGGCCGAGCGGCTCAGCCAGCGACGGGCGGGGTTTCGACACGCGCAGCACGCAGTTCGCGAGTCTTGGTCGGCGTGCCGGTCACCAAGCGGTCTCCGATCTTGCGGGTGAAGTACTTCCAGCTCCAGAGCACGAACACGCGCAGGCGCTGAGCTCCGTCGATCAGAGCCATGATGTGCACGAAGGCCCACATGAACCAGCCGATGATGCCGCTGACCTTCATGAACTTGAGGTCGCCGACCGCCTTGTTCATGCCGATGACGGCCATCGTGCCCAAGTCGAAATAGCGGAACGGCTTGGGAGCCCCCTTGCCCGCCAGTCGATGCCGCAACACCTTGGCGACGAACTGGCCTTGCTGGATCGCGGCGGGCGCCAGGCCCGGCACTTCCACGCCGCCGGCATCGGTCAGGCGCGCCAGATCGCCGATCACGAAGATTTCGGGGTGCCCCACCAGGGAGCAATCCGCCTGCACCTGCACGCGCCCGCTGCGGTCCAGCGTTCCACCGGCCCTCTCGACCAGGATCCGCCCGAACATCGACGCCGTGACGCCGGCCGCCCACAACACGGTCCGGGTGGGAATGGTCCGGACCTCGGCCTCCGATCGAATCTGCACGTGATCGTCCGCCACGTGCTCCACGCGTGTTCCGGTCAACACGGTCACGCCAAGCTGTTCGAGATGGCGCTTGGCTGCCGCGCGTAGCCTGGGTGCGAACGCCGGAAGGATTTCCGCCGTTCCTTCCACCAGCAGCACACGGGCCTCGCGCGGATCGATCGCACGGAAGTCCTGCACCATCGTCTTGTGCGCCAACTCGCCGAGCGCCCCGGCCAGTTCCACCCCGGTCGGCCCGCCGCCGGCGACGACGAAGGTCATCAACGCATTGCGGACCTCGGGATCCTGCTCCACTTCAGCGAGTTCGAAAGCGCCGAAGATCTTGCGCCGGATCTCGATGGCGTGTTCCACGGTCTTCAGACCGGGCGCGAACTCCCGCCACTCGTCGTGTCCGAAGTAGTGGTGCTTCACCCCGGTCGCCACGATCAGCGTGTCGTAGCTCAGCTCGCCGAACTCGTGCACGAGCTTTCGCGCGACGGGGTCGACGTCGTACGCCGTCGACGTCAGGCACTGCACCTTCGGGTACTTTCGCAGCACGACGCGCTGCGGAATCGCGATGTCGCCGGTGGTCAGCGATCCGGTCGCAACCTGATACAGCAGCGGCTGGAACAGCTGGAAGTTGCGCTTGTCCAGCAAGGTGACACGGCATCCGGCCTTGCCGAGCGCCTTGGCCGCGTTGAGGCCGCCGAAGCCGCCACCGACGATGACGACGTGATGCTCCCCAACCGCTGACTGCGACATGAAGTTTCCAAACGCGGGACGACGCTGAAATTCTACGTGCGCGGCGGCGCCCACGGTCTGCCCGGCGCGCCAGGATCGTCCGTCAGCCGTGCGGCTCGTCGCCGGCCCGGCGCCGGCGCGCCTTCTTCGGCTTCGCAATCCGCTCCATCGGCTTCGGCGGCTCGGTACCCATCAGCCAGCGTTCCTGGAACACGTAGCGCGACACCTGCGCCACGTCGTACAGATACCAGGCATTGACCGACCCGCCGACGATCGCGCCGATGACGGGCATCACGCCCGCCGCTTTGCGCTTGCCCAGGTTGATGCCCAGCTTGGACGCCAGATTGTTCAGCGAAAATACCGCGGCTTCCTTGGCGAACTCGCGCTCGGCCGCGCGCTCCACGCCGTCCCTCCACGCGGCTTCGCTCAACGAATCGATGTTGAAGTTGCGCAGCGCCGCCACCGCGGCCTGCTTTTCCTCGAGACTGTTCGCCGAGGCGAGCGCGAAGATGCCGATCGCGAGTTGCCGGTACCCGGGCTGGCGAAGATCTTCGCCGTAGCACAGCCCGACCCGGTGGATCGTGCGCAGCGCGAGCGCGATCAGCGCCGGGACGTCGGCCACCATGCCAGCCGCACCGGCCACGCCGAACGCCGCGCCGCCGACTCCCCCCATGGCCATCGCGCGACGCTGCTCGGTCCGCATCAGTTCGTCGCAGGCCTTGAGGTCCTTCTTCTCGCGCAGTTCGGTCAGTGTCACCACGCCGGCACGTTTGAGGATCGAACGTTCGTCGGCGAGCTTCTCCGCAACCCGGTTCACGCCGTCGAGCGTCGCGCGCAACGCGTCCTCCGGAACCAGCGCCTGTACCGCGCCGGCGATCTTGCCGCCCGGCTTGGCCAGCAGGCGTGCCCCCCAACCCGGTGATTCGGCCTGCCAGTCGCGGATCAGCTTGAGTTGCCGTGCTTCGTAATCGCTGAAGGCTCTCATTCGAGACAGTCGGAAACCGGATGGGATCGGCCGCATTGTAGGGAGGCGATCCGATCCTGCGTCGCGCGCAAGAAAGGAGCCCGCGGAACGGACGCCCTCTTTCATCGCCACCGGCCAGCGAAGCACGCAGGGCCCAATACGGTCGCCCCTTGTCAGCGCCCGTATTCCGGCCCTTCCTGAGGCACGTATTCGTAGCCGCCGCCGTGACCCCGCACGGTCTTGATCACCGTCGGATCGCCCGGCGTGGGTTCGATCTTCTTGCGCAGGCGTGTGATCCGCATGTCGATGGCACGATCGAAAACCTCGGCCGGATCGATACCCGCGAGTTCGATCAGCTTGTCGCGCGACAACACCACTTTCGGGTGATCGGCGAATACCGACAGCAGCGCGAAATCGGCGCCGGTGATCGGGCAGTCCGTGCCGTCGGCATCGACCAGCCGGCGCCGTTGGCGATCCAGCCGCCAGCGGCCGAACCAGGCCTCTTTCGTCCCCTTCTTCTGCGGCCCTCCCGCCACGGCCGCGGGAGCGGCTGCCGTCGCGCCCGCCGCGTTCTTCAGCCTTCGGAGCTGCGTTCGCACGCGTGCGAGCAATTCACGCAGATCGCAAGGCTTGGAGAGGTAATCGTCCGCACCCAGTTCCAGGCCGACGACGCGGTCGGTGGCACCGTCGATGCTGGTCAGCATGATCACCGGCATCTGCGAGAACGTACGCACCCAGGTCAGCAAGGCGAGTCCGTCGATGTCCGGCATGCGCAGATCGGTGATGACCATGTCCGGCGCG
>CAZXXM010000075.1:9999-11218 GCA_964644715.1 uncultured Salinisphaerales bacterium | reverse complement strand
GCCAGCAACGGCTGGATCACCGGGTCGAGATCGCCCTGGATCACGCGATCCAGCTGGTAGAGCGTCAGGTTGATGCGATGGTCGGTGACGCGCCCCTGCGGAAAGTTGTACGTGCGGATGCGTTCGGATCGATCACCGCTGCCGACCAGTTTCTTGCGCGTGGCCGCGATGTCGCCCTGCTGCTTGCTGCGTTCGGCGTCGAGCAGGCGCGACGCGAGCAGCGCCATCGCCTTCGCGCGGTTCTTGTGCTGGCTGCGTTCTTCCTGGCACTCGACGACGACACCGCTCGGCAGATGCGTGATGCGGATCGCCGACTCGGTCTTGTTGACGTGCTGGCCGCCGGCGCCAGACGCGCGATACGTATCGACCTTGAGATCCGCCGGGTTGATGTCGATCGCCTCGGTCTCGGCGATCTCCGGCAGGATCGCCACCGTCGCCGCGCTGGTATGGATGCGCCCTTGCGCCTCGGTTTCGGGCACGCGCTGCACGCGATGCGCACCGGATTCGAACTTGAGCTGCGAGTACACGCCGAAGCCGACGACGCGCGCGATCACTTCCTTGAAGCCGCCGTGCTCGCCCTCGCTCTCGCTGAGCTTTTCGAGCTGCCAGCCGCGCGCCTCGGCGTACTTGCCGTACATGCGGAACAGGTCGCCGGCGAAGATCGCCGCCTCGTCACCGCCGGTGCCGGCGCGGATTTCGAGGAAGACGTTGTTGCCGTCGAGCGGGTCGCGCGGAACGAGGAAGCCCTGCAGTTCCTTCTCGAGCGCGTCCCGGCGCGCTTCGGCCTGCTCGATCTCGCTCCTGGCGATCTCGCGTACCTCGGTATCGGCATCGGACAGCATCGCTTCCAGATCGGCGATCTCGACCTGCGTCGCCCGCCAGGCCTGGAAGCCCTCCGACACCGGGCCGAGTTGCGCGTATTCCTGCGACAGGCGCCGGAACAGGTCGGCATTCGACGAGGCCTGCGGGGTCGCGAGTTCGGCCTCGATCTCGTGGCGACGATCGGCCATCTGCTCGAGTTTCTGGATCAGGGAGGGAAGCATGGGCGAAGCCGGCGGAAAGACGGGGGCGCGCGAAGGCGCAGCGGCGGACGGGTCGTGCGCGGTGCGCACGCTACGCGAAAGCTAATGCCTTCGGAATCCGGGCCCGCTCACGACTCGTCGTCCGGCAGATCGAACAGCTTGCGCGCGGCATTGACCAGCATCGACTGCTCGACGCT
>CAZXXM010000075.1:0-9899 GCA_964644715.1 uncultured Salinisphaerales bacterium | reverse complement strand
CGCGCCTGCAGGTTGGCGGCGATGACGTTGCGCAGGTCGTCGAGCGTGTAGAGATAGACGTCCTCGAGATCCGCGATCTTCGGATCGAGGTCGCGCGGCACCGCCAGATCGATCATGAAGACCGGCTTGCGACGGCGCTTCTTCAGCGCCAGCTTCATCGCCGACTGCCCGATCACGTGCTCGCGTGCCGCGGTCGAGGAGATCACGAGGTCGGCGTCGCCGAGATAGGCGTTCAGGTCCGACAGCGCGATGGCGTAACCATGCACCTCGCGTGCGAGGCGCTCGGCCCGCTCCAGGCTGCGATTGGCCACGACGATGCGCCCGATGCCCTGCCCGCGCAGGTGGCGCGCGATCAGCTGGATGGTGTCGCCGGCACCGACCAGGAGCGCGGTCTGCTGTTCGAGGTCGGAAAAGATCTGCCGCGCCATCTGGACCGCGGCGTAGGCCACCGACACCGGGTGCGCACCGACCTGGGTCTGGCTGCGCACGACCTTGGCGACCGCGAACGCGTGCTGGAACAGGCGCGAAAGGACCGGGCCGAGCGCCTGCGTTTCGGTGGCCAGCGCGAACGACCCCTTCATCTGACCCAGGATCTGCGGCTCGCCGACGACCATCGAATCCAGGCCCGACGCGACGCGCAGGCTGTGCAGTACGGCGCCCTGGTCCCGGTGGGTGTACACGAACTGTTCGATCAGCCCGGCCGGCGCGTTGAGCTCGCGCCGCCACCATTCGATCAGGACCGGCGCCAGTTCGGGCTCCGAGACCACGAGGATCTCGGTGCGATTGCAGGTGGACAGGATCGCGGCCTCGTCGACGCCGGCCATCGCGCGCAGGCGAGACAGCGCGGCCGGCAGCTCGGCATCCGTGAAAGCCAGTCGCTCACGCGCCTCGACTGGCGCGCTGTGATGGCTGAGACCCAGGGTGATGAAGGCCATCGCTATCCCGACGCGGCGCCCGGACCGGTCGCCGCACGCTCGTATCTTCGGCGATCCGGCCCCCTCGCCTCAACCGCGAGAGGCCGGAAAACGCCCGATTCGCGGGGCCGCAGACGGAACCGCGCTACCATACGTCGGTCACTAGCCAGTCCCCGTACAGGCTCTCCCCGTGTCCTTTCGTTTCGCAAATTTCCTGCCGCTGGCCCTGTGCCTCGTGCTGTCGCCGGTTTCGTTCGCGGCGCCGTCGGGCGACGCAGCGGCCGCTGATGCTGCTGCCGGAGAAGTCGCTGCACCGAAGCTGACGCCGGAGCAGGAAACGCAGGTTCAGTTCAACGTCATGGCCGGCGAGCTCGCGGCCGGGCGCGGACAGCCGGGCATCGCGGCGCAGGCCTTCCTGAAGGCCCTGGAACTCGCGCCCGATCCCGCGCTGGCGGGGCGCGCGACGCAGTTGGCCCTCAGCGCCGGCGATGCCGAGACCGCAAGCGCAGCCGCCCGGCGCTGGCTGGAACTCGAACCCAGCAGCATGGATGCGCGCGAAGTGCTGTCGCGCCTGGCGCTGCGCGACGACGATCTCGAAGAGGTCTACACGCAGAGCCTGGAGATGATCCGCGGCCACGCCGGTGGCCCGGCCGAAGGCTTCCGCCATGTCGCGCTGCTGCTGTCCATGGAACCGGAAGCGGGCCCGCGCGCGCTCGGAGTGCTCGACCGCCTGGTCGCCGAGTATCCGAAGCTCGCCGGCGCCCACTACGCGCGATCGCTGGTGGCCCTGCGCTTCGAACAGTTCGATCTCGCGGAGAAATCGGCGCGCGAAGCGCTGCGGCTGGATCCGGAATCGCGCGACGACACCTTGCTGCTGATCGGCGTGCTGGTCCGGAAGGGCGAACTGACGGAGGCCGACACGCTGGTCGCCAAGCTGGTCAAGCAGGCCAAGGGCGAGGAGAAGTCCGAGGTGCGCATGACGTATGCGCGCCTGCTGCTCGACGCCTCCCACCGCGAAGCGGCGCGCACGCAGCTCAGGCAGACGCTCGAGCAGGACCCCAAGAATCAGGATGCCCGGTACGCGCTGGGCGTGATGGCGTTCACCGACGGCGATCTCGACCAGGCCGAGGGCATGTTCACGCCCTTGCTCGCTGACGCCGAGCGCGGCGGCGATGCCGCCTACCAGCTCGGCCGCGTCGCCGAAGCCCGCAAGCAGTACGACAAGGCGCTGGAGCTTTATCGCCGCGTCAACTCGGGTGGCCAGGCCATCGAGGCCGCGGTCCGCCAGGCGGCCATCATGACGCGCACCGGCAAGGTCGCCGAAGGACGCGAGCTGCTCGAGCAGCTGCGCCGCCAGTTCCCGCCGCTCGGCCCGCGCCTGACCTTGGCCGAGGCCGAGATGCTGATGGACGCCGGTCTGAACGCGGATGCGCTGTCGGTCTACGACGAAGCCCTGAAGGCCAATCCCGGCGATTCCGGCCTGCTGTACGGCCGCTCGCTGGTGCACGAGAAGATGGGGGAGTTCCCGCAGGCCGAAGCCGACCTTCGCAGGATCCTGGCAACCAACCAGGAGGATGCGCGCGCGATGAACGCGCTCGGCTACATGCTAGCCGTCAACACCGACCGCTTCGAGGAAGCCCGCAAGCTGATCGAAGCGGCGCTGCAGCGCTCACCCGACGACCCGGCCGTGATCGACAGCATGGGCTGGGTCCTCTACAAGCTCGGTCATCTCGAGGAATCGCGCGGATATCTGGAGAAAGCGCTGGCCAAAGCGGCGGACCCCGAGATCTCGGCCCACCTGGGCGAGGTGCTGTGGGCACTGGGCCAGCGCGAACAGGCGCACGCCGTGTGGGACAAGGCACTGATGCGCGATCCCGGGCACCCGGTCCTGCTCGACACCGTCGAGCGGCTGACGCGCTGAGATGCGGCGGATCCTGATCGCCGCGCTGATCGCGGCCCTGCCCGGCTGCGCCCTGCTGCGGCCCCAGGTCGAAGGCACACCGGCCAGCACCGCGCAGTCCGCCGCCTGGGCACAGAGAGTCGCGCTGCTCTCGCCGGTCGATCGCTTCGTGTTGCAGGGCCGCGTCGCCAGCGGCGCGCTCGGCTTCAAGGCGGATCTCCGCTGGAAACAGCATGCGGACGGCCGTTTCGAGATGCGCGTGGCCGGCCCGTTCGGCGCGCGTGCCGCGGAGCTCGCGGGCGACACGCAGGAAGTCCGCGTGCGTACCGGCGACGACGCCACGACGATCACGACCGACCCGGAGGCCTGGCTGGAGCGCGCGCTCGGCGTACGCCTGCCCGTCCGTGGGCTACGCTGGTGGGCGCTCGGCCTGCCGGCGCCGGAATCGCACAGCGACGTGCTGATCGATCCGGCCAGCGGTCGCGCGCTCCGCATCGTGCAGAACGGGTGGGAACTCGACTACGCCGAGTACCGCCTGGCCGATTCGCGCGACCTGCCGCGCCGCATCGAGGCGCGCAACGGCGACACGCGCGTGCTCGTGCTGGCGGACCAGTGGAGCCAGCTGCCCCCGCTGAATCCCGCACCCTGAACCGTTTCGTTCTTCGTCTTCGCTACCTCGCTCCTTTCTTCGCATTCGCAAGATGGCCCGCCTGATTTCCGACGTCCCGTTGACCGCAGAGTTTCCCTGGCCCGCGCCGGCCAAGATCAACCTGTTCCTGCACGTCGTCGGCCGTCGCGCCGACGGCATGCACGAGCTGCAGACGGTCTTCCAGTTCCTCGATCACGGCGACACGCTGTTCTTCCGCCCGCGCGGCGACGGCGTCTGCCAGCGCGACAACGCGCTCGACGGCATCGAGCCGGACCAGGACCTCGCGGTGCGTGCGGCGCGCCTGCTGAGCCAGGCCAGCGGCTGCGGCCTGGGCGCCGACATCCGCATCGACAAGCGCCTGCCGGTCGGTGGCGGCCTCGGCGGCGGATCGAGCAATGCGGCGACGACCCTGGTCGCCCTCAACCGGCTGTGGAACCTGGGCTTCACGCGTGACGAACTGGCCGCGCTGGGCCTCAAGCTCGGCGCCGACGTGCCGGTGTTCATCCACGGCCAGGCCAGCTTCGCCGAGGGCGTCGGCGAACGCCTGAGCTCGCTGGAACTGCCCGAACCCTGGTACCTGGTCGTGACGCCGCCGCTGGCGATCAGCACGCGCGAAATCTTCGAGGCGCCCGAACTGCGCCGCGACACGCCGCGCATCACCTCGCGCCAGTTCCGCGCGGGCTCGGTGACTCGCAACGACTGCGAACCGGTGACGCGCCAACGCTATCCGCTGGTCGACGAGGCCCTGCGCGCGCTCGGCCGCTTCGCGCCGGCGCGCATGTCGGGCACCGGCAGTTCGGTGTTCGCCGCGTTCGCGTCGCGCCCCGAGGCCTTGATGGCGCGCTCCGCGATGCCGGCCGGCTGGAGCAGCTTCATCGCCCGCGGTCTCAACGAATCGCCGATCGCGCGACTGCGTGCCGGCTAAAGAATGCGAGCGCGACCGCTATAATTTGCGTGCTTTCCGGGTGGGGAGTAGCCAAGTGGTAAGGCAGCGGGTTTTGATCCCGCCATTCCCAGGTTCGAATCCTGGCTCCCCAGCCATCTGTTCATTACTTCAACCGGGGTCTGAAGGCCCCGTAAAAGAACTCACCATGGCTGAATCCTCGTTGATGCTGTTCACCGGCAACGCCAATCCTCAGCTGGCGCAGGAAATCGCCAATTACATGAAGGTCTCGCTGGGCAAGGCGATGCTCGGCCGCTTTTCGGACGGCGAGGTGCAGATCGAGATTCTGGAGAACGTTCGCGGCAAGGACGTCTTCGTGATCCAGCCGACCTGCGCGCCGACCAACGACAATTTCATGGAGCTGATCATGATGCTCGACGCGCTCAAGCGCGCGAGCGCGCAGCGCATCACGGCGGTGGTGCCTTACTTCGGCTATGCGCGGCAAGATCGCCGTCCACGCAGTGCGCGCGTGCCGATCAGCGCCAAGGTCTGCGCGGACATGATCGGCGAGTGCGGCGCCGACCGCGTGCTGACGGTCGACCTGCATGCCGACCAGATCCAGGGCTTCTTCGACATCCCGGTCGACAACGTCTACGCCAGCCCGGTGCTGCTCGGCGACATCTGGCGGCAGACGCACGAGAACCTGATCGTCGTCAGCCCGGACGTCGGCGGCGTGGTGCGCGCCCGCGCGATCGCCAAGCGCCTCGACGACGCGGATCTCGCGATCATCGACAAGCGCCGCCCGCGCCCTAACGAAGCCAAGGTGATGAACATCATCGGCGACGTCTCCGGGCGCAGCTGCGTGCTTGTCGACGATCTCGTCGACACTGCGGGCACGCTCGGCCAGGCCGCAGGGGCGCTCAAGGACGCCGGCGCGATCAAGGTCGTCGCTTACGTCACGCACCCGGTGCTTTCGGGCCCCGCGGTGAGCAACATCATGAATTCCCGCCTCGACCAGCTGGTGGTCACCGACACGATCCCACTGTCGCCGGCCGCGGCGGCGTGCCCGAAGATCCGGCAGCTGTCGATCGGCGGGCTGCTGGCCGAGACGATCCGCCGCGTCAGCGCCGAGGAGTCGGTGAGCTCGCTGTACATTGATTGATGGGTAGCCCGGGTGAAACCCGGGGTTCTCCTCGAAACCTGAGCGCAACCCCGGGTTTCACCCGGGCTACGCCGCAACGTGGTGCTAGCGCCAGCGGTCGACGTTGCGCTGCTTCTTCTTGATCTGCCGCGGCGTGAGCTGGTTCTTCTTGTCCTTGAACGGGTTGTCGCCGGTCTTGAACGACACCTGCAAGGGCACGCCTTTCAGCTTGAACGCCGCGCGGAACTCGTTGATCAGATAACGGCGATAGGCGACCGGCAGACGCTCGGTCTGATTGCCGTGGATGAGGATCTTCGGCGGATTGCGGCCGGCCTGGTGCGCATAGCGCAGCTTGATACGGCGGCCGAGCACGGCCGGCGGGCTGTGCGCTTCGACGGCGCGCTCGAGGATGCGCGTGAGCTCGGGCGTCGGCATCTCGATGGTCGCGCCCTCGAAGGCCTGCTGCACGTCGATCATCAGCTCGCCCAGACCCGAGCCGTGCTTCGCCGCGATGAAGTGCGTGGGCACGTAATCGAGATACGGCATCTTCAAGGTGACCTGGTAGCGGACCTGGTCACGCTCGTCCTGCTTGAGGTGATCCCACTTGTTGACCGCCAGCACCATCGCGCGGCCGCGCTCGGCGACCAGGCCCATCAGTCGCGCGTCCTGCTCGCCGATGTCGTTCTGCGCATCCACGACGACGATGACGACGTGCGCCTGCTCGACCGCCTGCAGCGTCTTGATGACCGAGAATTTCTCGATGGCCTCTTCGATCTTCGCGCGCCGGCGGACGCCAGCGGTGTCGATCAGCACGAACGGCCGCCCCTCGTACTCAAACGGCACGCGGATCGCGTCGCGCGTCGTGCCCGGCTGGTCGGCGGCGACCACGCGTTCTTCGCCGATGAGGCGATTCACCAGCGTCGACTTGCCGACGTTGGGACGCCCGACGACGCAGACGCGCACTTCGTCGTCGCCCAGCGAAGGCTCGAGATTGGGCGGCAGATGCTCGAGCAGGCCGTTCATCAGCGCCGCGATGCCGTCGCCGTGCTGTGCGGAGACCGCGCGCGGTTCGCCCAGGCCGAGGGCATAGAAATCGCCGGCAGCCTCGGCCTTGTTGAGCCCCTCGGCCTTGTTCACCAGCAGGTGGATCGGCTTGCCGGTCTTGCGCAGCAGCTTGGCGATCTCCGCATCCGATCCGTGTCGCCCGGACTGGACGTCGGTCAGGAAGAAGATCTGGTCGGCGTCCTCGAGCGCGACCTGCGCCTGGTCCTCGGCGAGCGCGGCGAGCGGATCGGTCGACTCGGGCATCAGCCCGCCGGTGTCGACGACCACGAAGCGGCGATCGGCGAAGACGCCGAAGCCGTACTGACGATCGCGCGTCAGGCCGGGGAAGTCCGCGACCAGCGCGTCGCGCGTGCCGGTGAGCCGATTGAACAGCGTGGACTTGCCGACATTGGGCCGCCCCACGAGGACGAAGACTGGGAGGCCGCCTTGCATGATTCGATGCCTACTGGGTCCAACGGAAGAGTCGCGCGATGCACCTGCATGCGCGACCGGAGTCGATCGCCGCACCCGGAAGCGGCCCCACGACGACGACGACGGGAGGCTCGCTCGGCATGCTGGCGCGTATCGCTAGTGCTTGGGCTTGTGCGGCTCGATCGCCGCGATCCGGCCGGTCGTGCTCATCACGTAGAGCTTGTCGTCACCGGAAACCGGCGCCTGCACGATCGGATCGGAACCGACCTTTACGCGTGCGACGAACGCGCCGGTCGAGGGATCCAGCCAATGCAGGTAGCCCTCGAGATCGCCCACGACGACGTAGCCACCGAAGAAGGCCGGCGCCGACAGACGACGATAGGCCAGACCTTCCTGCTTCCACGCCGCGGCGCCGGTGCGCAGGTCCAGGCCCCAGACCGTGCCGACGTCGTCGGTGACGAAGAGCCGGTCCTCGGACGCGGCCATGCCGGAGTAGCTGCGGATCGAACGGCGCCACAGCGCCTCACCGGACTCCGCTTCCAGGCAGGCGATCTCGCCGCCGAAGCTGGCCGCGATGATGCAGTCGGGCCCGTCGAGCAGATCGGCATCGACGTCGGTGAGGCGTTCGAGCTCGGTACGGCCGCTCGGCACGCTGACCGCCTGTTCCCACACCGGCTGCCCGTCATTCATCCGCAGGCTGGCGACGCGACCGTTGTCCATGCCGATGTACGCGCGGTCGCCGATCAGCAGCGGTGCCGAGCTGCCGCGGAGCACGAGATTGGGTACGTCACGATCGAAGGTCCACACGCGCTCGCCGCCCGCGGCACTCAGCCCGTGCACGCGGCCATCCACGCTGCGCGCGATGACCAGCTCGCCCTCGGCGGCCGGCGGTCCGACGACCTCGCTCGAGGTCTTGCTGCGCCACATTTCCTTGCCGTCCGCCCGCTTGAGCGCGATGACCTCGGCGTCGAGCGTGCCGACGGTGACCTGATCGCCCGAGACGCTCGGGCCGGAAATCACGCGTGCACCGGTCTGCGTCTTCCACAGCAGCTTACCCTTGTCGCGCGAATACGCGTACACGCCGCCGCTGATGTCGGCGGTGTACAGCGCATCCGGCTGCAGGCTCAGCCGCAGGCCCGAGACGCGGCCGCCGCTGCCGTCGCCCGCATGGGTGCTCCAGACCGAAACCGGCTTGATCTGGGGATCCTTGATCTCCGTCAGCGGGGTCGGTTCGCGCACCGTGCTCTTGCCGCCGCAGGCCGCAAGGAGCAGCGCGAGCGCCGCCAGGGACAGGTTCCGGGTCATCGAAGAGGTCTTCATGAGGGATTGACCTCGGTGAGGTCATCCAGTTTCTGCTGCAGCAGGGTCTTGTTGGTGGCGCCGCTCTCGGCCGACGCCAGCGCCTTCTCGTAGGCGCTGCGGGCGGCCTTGCGATCGCCCTTGGCGAGATGGATGTCTCCGCGCAGCTCTTCGGCCAGGCTGGCGAAGCTGCCCGCCTCGCTGCCGATGACCGACAGCGCCTGGTCCGGCTTGTCCTGGGCCAGCAGCACGCGCGCGTGGCGCAGGCGCGCCACCTGGACCAGGCCCTCGTCCGACGAGTGTTCCACCACCCACGCGAGGTTGGCGGCGGCCTCGTCGTAACGGGCGGCCTTGACCTCGCCCTGGGCAGCCGTCAGCGCCGCAGCGGCGGCATACGGCGTATGTCCGAAATCGGCCTTGAGCGTCGCCACGATCTTGTCGGCCTCTTCGGTCTTGGCCGCTTCGAGATTCTTCTTCAGCTCCTCGAACATCTGCGAGGCCGTTTCGGCACGGCTGTCGCGCCAGTGCTTGTAGCCCTCCCAGCCGCCGATCGCCCCGAATCCGATGCCCAGTCCGGCGACCAGCCCGATCCAGTTGTCCTTCCACCACGTCTTGAGCTTTTCGAGGTCTTCCTCGTCATCCAGATGGGTCGCCACGATGCTCGTCGCCTTGTCGTTCTTAAGAGTGCTGGGAAGGGAAAAGACCCGACAGCGCTGAAGCCAGTTCCGCGCGGGTCACGGTCGCCTGCGGGCGATCTTCTCTGAGGAATTTTACTTGAACGACGCCGGCCGCCGCTTCGTCGTCGCCGACGACGAGGGCCACGCGGGCCCCGGACTTGTCCGCCCGCTTGAACTGGGCGGCCGGCTTGCCACCGCCGGCATTGAGCGCCACGCGGGCTTTCGGGCCCAGGACGTCTCGCACCTGCTCGGCCACAGCCAGGCCCTGGCGCTCACCCTGGGCCCCGAAGCGGCAGACGTAGACGTCCGCCTCGGCCGGCAGGGCAGCCGTCTGGACCTTCTGCAGCAGCAGGATCAGCCGCTCGACACCGGCCGCCCAGCCCACGGCGGGCGTCGGCGAGCCGCCGAGCTGCTCGACGAGTCCGTCGTAGCGGCCGCCGGCGCAGATGGTGCCCTGCGCACCGAGTTCGGTCGTGATCCACTCGAACACGCCCTTGGTGTAGTAATCGAGCCCGCGGACCAGCCGCGGATTCACGTGATGTTCGATGCCCAGGTCGCTCAGCCCCTGGCGCAGGCCGTCGAGGTGGGCGGCGGATTCCGGGTCGAGGAAATCCAGAATGCTCGGGGCCTCTTTCACGATGGCCTGCGTGGTGGGCACCTTGGAGTCCAGCACGCGCAGCGGATTGCTCAGCAGGCGCTTCTTGGAGTCCTCGTCCAGGCTGGACTCGTGCTGCTGCAGGAATTCGATCAGCGCCGCGCGATAGCGGCCGCGCGTATCAGGCCCGCCGAGCGAATTCAGTTCCAGCCGCAGGTTCCGGAAGCCGAGCGACTTCCACAGCCGCGCGGTCATCGCGATCATCTCGACGTCGACGTCCGGACCCGGAATGCCGTAGGCCTCGACGTCGAGCTGGTGGAACTGGCGATACCGCCCCGCCTGCGGGCGCTCGTAGCGGAACACCG
>CAZXXM010000074.1:0-11225 GCA_964644715.1 uncultured Salinisphaerales bacterium | reverse complement strand
GACGGGAATACTGTTCGCCCTTTTCGTCATCGGTCGATCGCATGCGGCGTTCGTACTCGCATCTCTTGGCGGCAGTACCGTATTCCTGTTCGGGCTGACTCGGGCGCCCGCCGCTCAGCCCCGCGCCTTGCTAGGCGGGCACTTGATCGGAGCTGCGTGCGGCATCGCTTGCGTGCAGGACTTCGGAAGCTCGAACACCAGCGCGGCCATTGCGGTCGTGCTCAGCCTCGCACTGATGTTGCAGACCCGCACGGTTCATCCTCCTGCTGGCGCCAACCCGCTGATCATGGTGACGGCCGGCGCGACGTGGACAGCGCTGTGGAACCCCGTGCTCCTGGGCGTGCTCTGTCTGATGGGAGTCGCATTTGTGTGGAGCAGGCTCTATCCAGGCTTGGTGCACTATCCGGTGTCGTTACGGACGCCGTCGCCGCCAAGCTTGAACTGGGGCGGGTGGCCGTCCTCCGAGGAGCGTTGAGTCGGCAGCTTCCCTCATGACCGCGCGCGCGAACTTGGCATGCCGCGCCGGCTCCCCGGAGGCTGCGAAGTTTTTTTTGTAGCCCGGACGAAGTCCGGGGTTACCCTCGCTAGAAAGGAAAGCAGCTCCCCGGACTTCGTCCAGGCTACGACGCCGATCGCGCCCGATGCAGCGCGCCGAGCACCGCATCCGCCGTCTCGGAACCGAGCAGCTTCACCGCTTCATCCGGCAAGCGCCGCACCCAGTTCGGATGCGTGTCGACCGTCCCCGGGATGTTCGGCTGCTCGACCAGCGCCAGCGCGTCTTCGATGGGCAACAAGGCGAGCTCGCTGGGCGTGCTTCCGATGAACGCGGCCGCCGCGAGCGCCACCGGCTCACCCTGCGCGGCCGCAGGCTCGGGGCCCTGGGCCACGCCCGCATGGACGAAGGCATTCCACAGCGCGTTGCGGTCTTCGCCGCGCAGGCGCGCGGCCTCCTCCGGCGTCTGCCCGTCGTCGAGCAGGTCGAGCTGCGCGCGCCATTCGAGATCGCGCCCACGCCACCAGCCGGCGACGGTCGGAAGATCGTGCGTGGACGTCATCGCCACCGTTCCGCGCGGCCAGCGCTGCGGATCGACGAAGTAGATGCCGTCGCGCTGGAACCACATCACGCGCATGCCCAGCAGGCCGCCGTCGATCAGGTGCTGCTGGAAGCCCTCGGGCATCGTGCCCAGGTCCTCGCCGACGATCAGCGCGCGGTGCCGCCAGGATTCGAGCGCGATCAGGCGCAGAAAATCGGCGAGCGGATAGCGCACGTACGCGCCCTCGTCGGCACGCGTGTCGTCGGCGATCAGCCATAGCCGCTGCAGGCCGAACACGTGGTCCATGCGCAGGCCGCCGACGTGCGCGAGGCTGGCGCGCAGCAACTCGATGAAGGGACGAAAACCGTCCTGGCGCAAGGTGCGCGGCGACAGCGCCGACAAACCCCAGTCCTGTCCCTTGCCATTGAGCGGATCGGGCGGCGCGCCGATGCGCAGCCCGAGCAGGAGATCGCGCTGCCGGCTCCAGGCATGACTGCCGGCACTGTCCGTGCCCACCGCCAGATCCCCGATCAGGCCGATCGCCATGCCCGCGTCGCGCGCCGCCTGCTGCGCGAAGGCCAGGCTGCGGTCGGCGATCCACTGCAGGAACTGCGCGAAGCCGATGTCGTCGGCGTGCTCCGCGGCGAAGCGCGCCACCAGGTCGCTCGCAGGATCGCGAAACGCCGAGGGCCAGTTGCGCCAGTGCGCGACCGGCTCGGGTCCGCTCGAGAAGCGCGCGTGCAGGGCTTCGAAACAGGCGTGCTCCCGCAGCAAGGGGCCCTGCTCCGCGCACCAGGCTTCGAACGCCTCGCGCCGCCCGCTCGCATCGAGTTGCGCGTACAGCCCGGCGAACAGCGAGGTCTTGGCGCGCGTCGAGCGCCCCGGGTCGAGGATCGGCGCGCGTTCGAGCGCCTCGAAGGTTTCGATCAGCCCGCGCTGGCGCAGCACACCGTCGACGGTCGGCGCATCGAACACCGCAAGCGCGTCGGCCAGCATCGCGTTGCGCATCAGGCGCGAGGAGGGACTGTAGGGACTGAAGCGGTCGGGCCAGGCGCCGAAGCCCGCGTGTGCCGGGCTCAGCGCGATGGCATCGGCGCCGCGTGCCGCGAGCGGTCCGGCGATCTGCGCCACCGAGCCGAAGTCGCCGAGGCCCGCATCGCCACGACGGCGCAGGCTCGGGACCTGCACGGTGATGCCCCAACGGCGCCGCTGCGCGCCGCCCAGGTCGTCGAGACCGGGACAGCGACGCGGCGCGACCGCAAGCGTGATCGGCGCCTCGCTTCCCAGCTCCAGCCGGTGATAGCCCGGCTGCTGCACCGCATCCAGCGCGTCGCCGGCCTGCAGCCGGCCCTCGCGGACCTCGCCGCTTTCGAGTTGCAGGCGGTAGCGGCCCGCGGCGCCACGGTGCAGCGCGATGGGCTCGCCGACCACCGCGGTCCGCAGCGGTGTCGGCTGCTCGGCTTCATGACGCAGGCGCGCGAGGCTGTCGGCGCGATCCTGCGCGGTGGCGCTCGGCAGATCGAGCGCGTGCAGCATGCGCCCCAGCGCGAAATCCGAGACCGTGCGCGCCTGGCCCTTGTAGTCGTGCCAGTGCACGGACACGCCGGCCGCGGCGGCGAGCTCGTGAAGTCCGGGATCGATCAAGGCGGCTCCTCGCGATTCGGCCGACGACGAGCGACGGCCCTCATGACGATGGCGCGGCTTCGGAGACGGCGGCCGCCGCGCTGCGCTTCTCCGCCGTCCATCGCTGCGCAGCCTCGCGATCCACGTCGGCTGCGATCAGCGCAACGCTGTGCGAGGCCAGCAGATAGCTCGATCCGCTCATCGGCGACGGCTCGCGCAGGGGCTCGTGCGTGTCGAACAGCACGCGAAACTCGTCGACCGGCAGCGGCAGCTCGAACGCATGCTCAGCGCTGTCGGCGTTGAACAGCAGCAGCGCGATCTCGACGCGCTCGCCGCGCCGCTGCGCACGCCGCACGCCGAGCAGTCGCGCCACGGGATTCTCCCAGTCGGCCGACACCAGCTGGCGGCCGTTCTCGTCGAACCACATCAGGTCCGGCAGTCCGAGCTCTGCCTCGCCGCGCCCGTGCATGAAGCGCGGCGCGCGCAGCAGCGCCCAGTCCTTGCGCTGCGCGATCAGCCGGGCCGTGAAGTCGCGCATGCGACGGCCGCGCTCGCCGTCGAGCAGCGACCAGTCCGTCCACGACAGCTCGTTGTCCTGGCAGTAGGCGTTGTTATTGCCGCGCTGCGTCTGGCCCAGCTCGTCACCCGCCAGCAGCATCGGCGTGCCGTGAGAGCCCAGCAAGGTGGCGATGAAGCTGCGCTTCAGGCGGTCGCGAAGTTCCAGCAGCTCGGCGTCGTCGGTCTCGCCCTCGACGCCCCAGTTGCGGCTGAGGTTGTCGTCGCCGCCGTCGCGGTTGTCCTCGCCGTTGGCGTGGTTGTGCTTTTGCTCGTAGCTGACCAGGTCGTGCAAGGTGTAGCCGTCGTGCGCGGTGACGAAATTGACGCTGGCCCAAGGGCGGCGACGGTCGTGATCGAACAGGTCGGCCGAGCCCTGCAGGCGCGCGGCCAGCGCGCCGCGCAGGCCGTCGTCGCCGCGCCAGTAGCGGCGCACGTCGTCGCGGTAGCGGCCGTTCCACTCGGCCATGCCGGCCGGGTGATTGCCGATCTGGTAGCCGCCCGGCCCGATGTCCCAGGGCTCGGAGATCAGCTTGACCCGCGACAGCACCGGGTCCTGCATCAGCGCATCGAAGAAGCCGGCGCCCGGATCGAAGCCGTGCGTCTCGCGTCCGAGCGTGACGCCCAGGTCGAAACGGAAACCGTCGACGTGGAATTCCTGTACCCAGTAGCGCAGCGAGTCCAGGGCCATCTGGATCACGCGCGGATGGCGGAAATCGAGCGTATTGCCGCAGCCGGTGTCGTTGATGCAGTGGCGCCGCTGTTCCGGGTTCAGCCGGTAGTAGCTGAGGTTGTCGAGGCCGCGCAGCGACAAGGTCGGACCCAGCTCGCTGCCCTCGCAGCTGTGGTTGAAGACCACATCGAGCAGCACCTCGATACCGGCCGCGTGCAACTGCTGCACGGCCCACTTCACCTGCCCGAGCGTGCCGTCCGACAGGTAGCGCGGCTCGGGTGCGAAGAACGCGAGCGTGTTGTAGCCCCAGTAGTTCGTCAGATCCTTTTCGAGCAGCACGCGGTCGCGCGCGAAGGCGTGGATCGGCAGCAGTTCCACCGCGGTGACGCCCAGGCCCTTGAGATACCGGATGACCTCGCCGGTACCGAGGGCTCCGAACGTGCCGCGATCGTGTTCGAGCAGGTCGTTGCGCCGCTTCGTGAAGCCGCGCACGTGCATCTCGTAGATGACGGTGTCGGACCAGGGCACGCGCGGCGGATGATCGCCGGCCCAGTCGAAGTGATCGGCGCTGACGACGGCCTTGGGCATGTAGGCCGCGCTGTCGCGCCGGTCGAACGACAGATCCGCGCGCGGCGAGCCCACCTTGTAGCCATACAGCGCGTCGTGCCAGCGCAACTCGCCGGACAGCTGGCGCGCGTACGGATCGAGCAGCAGCTTGTGCGGATTGAAACGGTGCCCGCGCTCCGGCTCGTACGGCCCGTAGGCGCGGTAGCCGTACAGCTGCCCGGGACGGATGCCCGGCAACTGGCCGTGCCAGATGCCGTCGGTGCATTCGGGAAACCGGAAGCGCGCAGTCTCGTGCCGGCCGGAAGGATCGAACAGGCACAGCTCCATCGCCTCCGCGTGCGCGGAGAACACCGCGAAGTGCGTGCCGCGGCCGTCCCAGTGCGCGCCGAATGGGCCGGGCTCGGACGGCTGGAGCCGGGATGCGGGTTCAGCCACCGGCGGACGAACCTGCATCCGCCTGCAGCCAGATCGCCGCCAGCGGCGGCAAGGTCAACGCGATGCTCTGCGCCTGTCCGTGACCGCCGATGGCTTCCGAATCCACACCGCCGAGATTGCCCATGCCGGATCCGCCGTAATCGAGTGCATCGGTATTGAGGAGCTCGCGCCAGTGACCCGCGCAGGGAACTCCGATGCGATAACCGTGCCGCGGCACCGGCGTGAAGTTGACCGCCACGATCACCGGCGACTCGCCGCGGCCCTGTGCGTGCCGGCAGAACACGAACACGCTCTGGTCGCGGTCGTCGCCGACGATCCACGAGAAGCCAGCCGGCTCGGCGTCCGCGCCGTGCAGCGCCGGATGCGCGACGAGCCGGGCATTGAGATCGCGCACCAGCTTCTGCACGCCGCGCCGTCGCACGGCCGCCGCCGAATCGCCGTCCAGCGCGCGCCAGTCGAGTTCGGCGTCGTGGTTCCACTCCGTGGCCTGGGCCAGTTCGCCGCCCATGAACAGCAGCTTCTTGCCCGGGTGCGCCCACATGAACCCGTAATACGCCCGCAGGTTGGCGAAGCGCTGCCAGTCGTCGCCGGGCATGCGTCCGAAGATCGAACGCTTTCCGTGCACCACTTCGTCGTGCGACAGCGGCAGCACGAAGCGTTCGGAGAAGGCGTAGACCAGTCCGAACGTCAGCTGGTCGTGCGCGTAGCGGCGATGCACCGGGTCCTGCTGCACGTAGCCGAGCGTGTCGTGCATCCAGCCCATGTTCCACTTGAAGTCGAAACCCAGGCCGCCGTCGGCGGCCGCCCGCGTCACGCCGGGCCAGGCGGTGGACTCTTCGGCGATGGTGACGACCCCCGGATGATGCTCGTGCACCGCGGTATTGAAGCGCCGCAGGAACTCGACCGACTCGAGGTTCTCGCGCCCGCCATGACGGTTGGGAATCCACTCGCCGGCGCGACGCGAATAGTCGCGGTAGAGCATCGAGGCCACGGCGTCCACGCGCAGGCCGTCGATGTGGAATTCGTCCAGCCAGTGCAGGGCGCTGCCGATCAGGTGCGCCTGCACCTCGTTGCGGCCCAGGTTGAAGATCAGCGTGTTCCAGTCCTGGTGATAGCCCTCGCGCGGATCGGCGTGCTCGTACAGCGCGGTGCCGTCGAACTGCGCCAGGCCATGCGCGTCGGTCGGGAAATGCGCGGGCACCCAGTCGACGATCACGCCCAGGCCGGCGGCATGACAGCGGTCGACGAAGGCCTTGAGCTGCGCCGGCGTGCCCAGCGGTGCATGCGGCGCGTACAGCCCCAGCGGCTGATAGCCCCAGGAACCGCCAAAGGGATGGGCCGATACCGGCAGCAGCTCGATGTGCGTGAAGCCGAGCGTGCGCACGTAGTCGATCAGCGAGTCGGCCAGCCCGGCCCAGCCCAGCGGGCCTTCCGGCGGCCGTCTCCACGACTCGGCGTGCAACTCGTAGATGGACATCGGCGAATGCGGCGACTGCCGATACGCGCGCTGCGCAACCCACGCCGCATCGGTCCACTCGAACGGCGCCGGGTCGGCCACGACGCTCGCGTTGCGCGGCGGCGACTCCACCTGCTGTGCCACCGGATCCGATTTCAGCGGCAGCAGGCCGTGCGGGCCGAGCACCTCGTACTGGTACAGGGCGCCCGGCGCGACGCCAGGGACGAACAGCTCCCAGACGCCGGCCTCGACACGCCGGCGCATCGGGTTGCGGCGTCCGTCCCAGCTGTTGAAGTCGCCGACCACCGAGACGCGGCGTGCGTTGGGCGCCCAGACCGCGAAGCGCACGCCGGCCACGCCCCCCAGGCTCATCGCCCGCGCGCCGAACACCCGTCCCAGATGCGGATGCAGCCCGGACGAGAACTGCGCCAGATCCTGCGCGTCGAGCAGGTTGCCGAAGGCGTAGGGATCTTCGGTCTCCTGTTCGCCCTGCGCCCATTCGATGCGCAGGCGGTACTTCGCGCGCACCGGCAGTGCCGCGACGAACAGGCCGTCGACCTGTCCCGGGCGCAGGGGGAAATCGCCCTGGCCGTCGACGCGGGCGATCACGCGGCGCGCGCCCGGCAGGAAGACCCGCAGCGCGAATCCGCCGTCGGTGGCGTGCAGTCCCAGCAGGGAAAACGGGTCGCCGCAGTGCGCATCGACGAGCGCCTGCGCCGCGGCGTCGGGTAGACGAAGGTCGGGCATGGGAGGAGGACTATCCACCGTCGGCCTCCGCAATGCGATCCAGCAGCGCCACCAGGCTGCGCAGCGGCACCACCAGCCAGTCCGGCCGGTTGGCGGCTTCGTAGACGATTTCATGAGCAGCGCGCTCCAGCAGCACCAGGTCGAGCAGCGACTGCGCGTCGGCGGGATCGGCCGGCGGGAACGGCATGTCGGCCGTCGCGCTGCGCCAGGCGTCGAGGAAGGCCGGGCCGCAGCCCTGGCGGAACGCATCGAACAGCGACTGCTGCGCGGCGATGATCGCGGGATCATCGGAACGCAGCTGGGCACGCTCGCAGACCTCGGCCGCGTATTCGAACGAGCGCAGCATGCCGGCGACGTCACGCAGCGGCGTGCTCGGCGCGCGGCGCTCCTCCAGCGTGCGCGCCGGCTCGCCTTCGAAGTCCACGAAGAACGCGTCGCCCTGCGCCACCAGCACCTGGCCGAGGTGAAGATCGCCGTGGATGCGGATCTGGATGCTGCCCTGCGCGTGCCGGGCCTGCGCCTCGACGTGACCCCGCACCTGCTCCGCTTTCTTCAGTACGTCGGCCGCGAGCTGCGCGGTGTCGCCGGACAGTGGAGTCGTCGGAGATTCGAGCAGGCGCGTCAGGTTGGCGCAGGCCTCATCGAGCCTCGCGGTGACGCGTTGCGCCAGGCGTTCGCAGTCGTCGGCCTGCATCGGGCTGGGCGCGAACGCAGGCGATTCGCCGGGCGCGGCCAGCGCCGTGTGCATCTCGCCGAGGCGTCCGCCCAGGATTCCGGCGAAGGCCATCAGCTCGCCGAGCAGCACGGGCGCACCCGCGCGAGCCTCCGGCGAGGCCACCGCGAGATCACGTTGCGCGCGCTGCAGGATGTTCTGCACCCAGCTCCAGGCATCGCCCTGATTGTGCAGGAAGCGTTGGACGACGCCCAAGACCATCGGCGTGCCGTCTTCGTCGACCTGCACGATCTGGCCGAGCAGAGGCGGCGTGTTGCGAAAGCCGCGCTCCGCCAGCGCAAGACCCATCTCAGCCTCCGGATGCATGCCGCGCGTGAGCTTGCGGTACAGCTTGACCATGGCGTGGTCGCCCACCACCAGCGAGGTGTTGGACTGCTCGACCGACAGGCGCCGGATCTCGGCGTTCTCCGGAATTTCCATAGACAGGAAGGCGTCGGTCGGCAGGAAGTTCAGCTCGCCCTTCGCGAGCGGCATGCGCGTCCGGCTGCGCAGCATCGCCAGCAGCGACCGCGTCAGCGCATCGATCGTCATCGCGTCGGTCAGCAGGCTCACCTTCGCCCCGCGGCGCACGCGCGCCAGCGCGAGCTGCTGCGGCAAGGCGCTGATCACCGAGGTCTCCGGCAGCAGGCCCAGCGGCAGCAGGTAGCGTTCGACCTGCCCGCCGGCATCGACGCCGAGCTGCAGCAGCAGCATCTCCTTCTCGGGGTGCGGAACCGGGATGACCTGCTCGATCCTCACTTCCTCGAGGGCCTGGTTCTTGCCGGCGAACCAGCGCCGTCGCGGCAGGTAGGCCGGCAGGATCTCGCGCTCCAGGCGCCGCCGCGGCTGTTCTTCCATCAGGTCCGGCAAACCGCCGCGCAGCACGAACGTGGTGTATTCGGGCAGCGGTTCCGGCGGCACCGCGTACCAGCTCGGCATGTGCGCCTTCTCGGCCAGCTCGAACCAGTGGAAGCCGTGCGGCGCCAACGTGAGCAGATACGGCAGCTGGCCGATCGGCGGAAACGCGGAGCCGCCGAGCATCTCCACCGGCACGCGCCCGGCGAACACCGACAGGTCCAGCTCCACCGCCTGCGCGGCGCGCGAGAGGTTGGCCACGCACAGGATCAGTTCCGCCGGCCCGCCCTCGGGCGGCTCGTACTGGCGCAGGTAGGCCACGATGCGGCGGTTGGCCGGGTACAGCAGCTTGATCGTGCCGCGTCCGAAGGCCTTGAAGCGCTTGCGCGTGGCCAGCATGCGGCGCATCCAGTTCAGCAGCGAATGCGGATCGCGCTGCTGCGTCTCGACGTTGTTCGCCTGGTAGCCGTAGACCGGGTCCTGGATCGGCGGCAGCACGAGGCGCGCGGGATCGGCGCGCGAGAAGCCGCCGTTGCGATCCGGCGACCACTGCATCGGCGTGCGCACGCCGTCGCGATCGCCGAGGTAGATGTTGTCGCCCATGCCGATCTCGTCGCCGTAGTAGATGACCGGCGTGCCGGGCATCGACAGCAGCAGCGAGTTCAGCAGCTCGATGCGCGCGAAGTCGCGCTCGACCAGCGGCGCGAGGCGCCGGCGGATGCCGACGTTCAGGCGCGCACGCCGATCCGCCGCGTAGGTGTTCCACAGGTAGTCGCGCTCGCTCTCGGTCACCATCTCGAGCGTCAGCTCGTCGTGGTTGCGCAGGAACACGGCCCACTGGCAGTTCGACGGGATGTCCGGCGTCTGGCGCAGGATGTCGGTGATCGCGAAGCGGTCCTCCTGCGCCACCGCCATGTACATGCGCGGCATCAGCGGGAAGTGGAAGGCCATGTGGCATTCGTCGCCCAGGATCTCCGGCACGCCGCCCGGCGTCGACGGCGAGTCCGAGAGCTTGCCGCCGAAATAGTGCTGCACGTCCTCCGGCCACTGGTTGGCCTCGGCCAGCAGCATGCGGCCCGGGTAGTCCTTGTCGACCTCGGCACGCAGGCGCTTGAGCACCGCGTGGGTCTCGGCGAGGTTCTCGTTGTTGGTGCCCTCGCGCTCGATCAGATAGGGCACTGCGTCCAGCCGCAGCCCGTCGACGCCCAGTTCCAGCCAGAAGCGCATCGCGCTGAGCACCGCGCGGATCACCTGCGGATTGTCGAAATTCAGGTCCGGCTGGTGCGAATAGAAGCGATGCCAGAAATAGGCTTTCGCGACCGGGTCCCAGGTCCAGTTCGAGGGCTCGGTGTCGACGAAGATGATGCGCGTGCCGGTGTACTGCTTCGGGTCGTCGGTCCAGACGTAGAAGTCGCGATGCGCCGAGCCCGGCGGCGCGTTGCGTGCGCGCTGGAACCAGGGATGCTGGTCCGAGGTGTGATTGATCACCAGCTCGGTGATGACGCGCAGGCCGCGCCGATGGGCCTCGGCGATGAAGCGCCGCGCGTCGGCCATCGTGCCGTAATCCGGGCTGACGCCACGGTAGTCCGCCACGTCGTAGCCGTCGTCGCGCCGCGGCGAGGGATAGAACGGCAGCAGCCAGATCGTGTTGACGCCCAGGTTGACGATGTAGTCGAGCTTCTGGATCAGTCCGTTGAAATCGCCGATGCCGTCGTCGTTCGAATCGAAGAACGACTTCACATGGAGCTGGTAGATCGCCGCGTCCTTGTACCAGAGCGGGTCCTGGCTGAACGTCGGCTCGGGCTTGGCACGGCGGCTGCGCCGCGGACGCGGCTTGATCATCGTGGGGTCGTTCATGCGTGTGCTCCGTCGGCGCGGCGCAGGTGCCAGATCGCGAACGGGATCTCCTGCGGTACGAAGCGCCAGTGCTGGCGGCGGTCGCGCCAGACGAAACGCCGGCCCGACATGAGTTCCTCGGATTCGAGCGCGCCGTCGCCGCCGATGCCGAGCGCGTCGAACGGCAGGTCGAAGTGCGCTTCCTGCGTGGCATGAGGATCGAGACTGACGGCGACCAGCAGCAGGTCGTCCGCGCCCGGCACCTGGCGCGCGTAGACCAGCACCTGTCCGTTGTCCGACGCCATCCACCGGAAATGCAGGTGCGATTGCAGCGCCGCATGCTCACGGCGCAGGCGATTGAGACGGGTGATCTCCGCGACGATGTTGCCGGGCGCTCCCCAGTCGCGATGCCGCAGTTCGTACTTCTCCGAGTCCAGATACTCCTCGGCGTCGTGCAGCGCCGCGCCCTCGCAGAGCTCGAAGCCGCTGTACATGCCCCAAAGCCCCGACAGGGTCGTGGCCAGCGCCGCGCGGATCAAAAAGCCGGGACGCCCCGAGGACTGCAGGAAACGCGGGTTGATGTCCGGCGTGTTGACGAAGAAATGCGGACGGAAGAAGTCCCGCGGCGCCTGCTGCGTCAGCTCGGTCATGTAGTCGCCGAGCTCCTGCTTGCCGTTGCGCCACGTGAAGTACGTATAGCTCTGCGAGAAGCCGATCTTGGCGAGCCGGTAC
>CAZXXM010000073.1:0-11226 GCA_964644715.1 uncultured Salinisphaerales bacterium | reverse complement strand
GAACGGGGGGACGGCGGTGTTGATCAGCGACATGGCATTTCCTGGTGGGGAGAAGATGGGAGCCGCCATCCTAGGCGCCGGCCTTCGATAGGGGAAATGATTTGTCGGTATGGAGCTCGAAGGGTTTGGCTATCGGACTCCGGGACCCCTTCGTTTCACCGGCCGGACCGCCTTTTCCGCGCTTTCAGCAGCTTGAGTCGGATCGCACTGCAGCAAAGCGAATGCCCGAGCAGCCCTCGTAGTTCCGTGGCCCGGACGAAGTCCGGGATTGCATTCGCAAGAGGAGCGACACCCCGGTCAGGGCCTGAATGTCCAGACCCCTTCGATCTCGACCATCAACGCCGCACGGGAGATGTCGCCGCGGAGCGCGGTGATCGGCGTGTCCGCGCCGAAGCGTTCGCGCACGCGGGGCAGGACGGCCGTAAGGTCGGCATCCCGGCGCACGTACAGGCGCAGCGCCTGCGCCTCCCAGCGGCCGGCCTGACCGGCCGCAGCGTGTTCGAGCAGGGCGTCGACGTTGGCGTCGATCTCGTCGATCTGCGCCACGGCGTCGCCTGGATGCAAGGTCTCGTGGCCGACCACCGCGGCGGTGCCGGAGACGAGCAGGTGCGGGCCGATGCGCGTGGCGCGCGAGAAGCTCGGACTGATCGGGCCGTAGTCGCGCGGATAGCGGAACGCGGGGGTCTGACGGGGATTCTCGACCTGCACGCCGGCCTCGCGGCCCGCCAGGAAGTGGATGACCAGGCCGGGCGACTGACCGCCGATCACGGTGGCCGCGGGTAGCTGCGCTTCGAATCCGGGCGCGGCGATGGCGCGGTGCCGGCCCACGCAGAATCGGCGGTAGCGCTCGGCGTCGCCCTCGCCCTGGTTGAGCCGATCGAAAAAATTCCAGACGCGCAGCAGCTGCGGATAACCGCTGCTCTGCACGAACCCGCGCAACGCGCGGTAGGCCTCGAAACCGGCCTGCTCGATGTCCTCGCTGTCCATCGCGTCGATCCGCAGCGAGCCCATCAGCCACTGCCCATCGTGACGATGATGGATGCCGCTGCGCCGCGCTTCCTGCACCGCCGACGAAGCGACGGGAAGCCAGGATTCGGCGGCGGGACCGGCGAGCCGTGCGAGCGGGACGTCGAACGGCGCGATCGCGGATTCGACGCCGGGTTCGCCGAAGGCGAAGCGCGCGAGCGTGTCGGCGCCACCGGAGGCGCCCAGCCGGATCAGCGGAGGGAGTTGAAAGGACATCGTGTCGTGAGCATGCGGGCGGCCGGTGACCGCCTCGAGGCGCCTCGGATCAGAAAATGCCGCGGCGCCGGAAGAACAGCAGCAAGGCGCCTGCCACCGTCACCAGCAGGCCCAGCACCATGAAGTACCCGTAACGCCAGTGCAGCTCGGGCATGTGATCGAAATTCATGCCGTAGATGCCGGTGATCAGGGTCAGCGGGAAGAAGATCGCGGACAGCACGGTCAGCGACTGCACGATCTTGTTGGTTCGATGCGCCACCGACGAGAAGTGCAGCTGCACGGCGATTTCGATGTCGCGCTGCAGGGCATCGGCATGCATCGACACGCGCTGGATGTGCTCGCGAAGGTC
This sequence comes from uncultured Salinisphaerales bacterium, assembly GCA_964644715.1. Classification (GTDB taxonomy): domain Bacteria; phylum Pseudomonadota; class Gammaproteobacteria; order Nevskiales; family Nevskiaceae; genus Panacagrimonas. Next base: position 9,635 of record CAZXXM010000073.1, on the reverse strand, counting down.
GTTCAGGCGGATGCGCTGGTTCTCGGAGATCTCGACGCGCATCTCGCGGCGCCAGGTGTCGAGCGCGTCGATGTTCTTGCCGCACATCAGTTCCAGCGCGTGCGCCTGCTTGCGATAGCCCATCAGCTGCTGCCAGTCCTCGAACGGACTCTTGGGGTCGATCAGCTCGTCGCTGATGCGCTCCAGCCGGTCCTCGAGCTCGTCGGTGATCGAGATGTAGCGCTCGACCATCATGTCGAGGATCACGTGGACCATGCCGAAGGGCGTGGACGGAAAGCGCAGCTTGGTTTCGCAGAACTTGCGTTTGACCGAGTCGAACGAGACGTTCTGCGGCGAGCGCACCGTGATCAGCAGGTGGTCGAAGATGAAGAACGCGGCCGACTTGGGCGCGATCAGCGTCTGCGTGTCCCTGGTGACCGGCGTCAGCGCCTGGAACACCAGCATGTCGTAGTCCTCGGTGCCGTCCGAGTACGAGGGATGATCCTCGTTGAGGCTGTCCGAGACGTGCTCGATGTTGATGCGCATGCCGGTCAGGCGGTGCGCCCAATCGGTCCAGTCCACCGTCTCGTCACGCGTGAAGTCGAGCCAGATGAACCCTTCCTCCGGCAGCTGCTCGACGTGGTCGAGCCGATCGGGGATCACGCCCTGGCGACTGAACTGGAAGATCTGCATGGGTCTGGCGTGCTCAGCAGGACAAGGCGGTCCGGAGAAAAGCCGGTCCGCCTTGCCCGCTGCAGCGCCGCGGGGTGGCGGCCCGTCTTACTTCAGCAGGTCTTCCACCGCGGCGCGCTCTTCGCGCAGTTCCTTCTCGGTGAGATCCATGCGCGAGCGCGAGAACTCGTCCACCGACAGGCCCTGCACGATCTCGTAGCTGCCGTTCTTGCAGATGCAGGGGTAGCCGTAAACGATGCCCGGCTTGATGCCGTAGCTGCCGTCGGAGGGAACGCCCATCGACACCCACTTGCCGTCCGAGCCCAGCGCCCAGTTGCGCATGTGATCGACGGCGGCCGACGCGGCCGACGCGGCCGACGACAGGCCGCGCGCCTTGATGATGGCCGCGCCGCGCTGCTGCACGACCGGGATGAAGTCCTTCTCGATCCAGTTCTGGTCCACCAGCGATTTGGCCGGCTTGCCCTTGACCGTGGTGTGGCTGATGTCGGGGTACTGCGTGGAGCTGTGGTTGCCCCAGATGATCATCTTCTCGATGTCGTTGCCGTGCGCGCCGGTCTTGGTGGCGAGCTGGCTGACGGCGCGGTTGTGGTCCAGGCGCACCATCGCGTGGAACTGCTTGGGGTCCATGCCCTTGGCCGCGGTGGCCGCGATCAGCGCATTGGTGTTGGCGGGGTTGCCGACGACCAGCACGCGCACGTCTTTCGACGACTTGGCAGCGATGGCCTTGCCCTGCGGTCCGAAGATGCCGCCGTTGGCCGTGAGCAGGTCCTTGCGCTCCATGCCGGGGCCGCGCGGGCGGGCACCGACGAGCAGCGCGTAGTCCGTGCCGTCGAAGGCCGTCATCGGATCCGAGTGCGCCTCGATGCCGGCGACCAGCGGGAAGGCGCAGTCGTCGATCTCCATGATCGTGCCCTTCAGCTTCTCCTGGACCTCGGGAACCGGCACTTCGAGCAGCTGCAGGATCACGGGCTGGTCCGGACCGAGCATGGAGCCGTCCGCGACGCGGAAGATGAGCGAATAGGCGATCTGGCCGGCGGCGCCGGTGATGGCGACCTTGACGGGCTTTTTCATGCGGAAGGACTCCGAGAGGTGGGTCTTGAGAGGAAAGTGAGCCGGACCTGGGAACCGCGCCGTGGCCGGGGCGCAGATTCTAGCCGCTCGGGGTGGGGAAGCGGCCAAACGAGCGCTCCGGGAATCGGGGCGGCGCCCCTCTCCCGTGGCCTGGACGCAGTCCGGGGCCACGTCCACGACAGGTGCAGATCACAGGCCCCCCGTTCGGGACACGCGCGGCCCCGATGAAACCCGGGCCGTCGCTCAGAAATCCAGATCCAGCGACCCGCACAGCCAGTCGAGCATCGGCGCCATCAGCGCGTAGCGCGTCATCAGCTGCTTGACCAGGTCGGGGCGCAGCAGCACCTCGTCGTCGAGCTGCGCCGAGGCGATGAAATCCTTGCGCTTGAGGTCCTCGATCAGCTCGTGCGCGGGGTCGTAGCCCTTGGGCGGGCGCACCAGCGATTCGCCGCCCTGCTCGAACACCTTGAGGAACTTCGGGTCGCGCGTAGCCTTCTTCCAGCTCGCCGGGTTGCTGACCATGTAGTCGCGGATGCGCCGCGTGGTCTCCGGCTGCGGATGCCAGATCCCGCCGCCGAGGAAGCAGTGGCCGGGCTGCACCTGCAGGTAGAGGCCCGGCGCATCGAGGCGCCCCGGCGCACCGCCGGCGGCATCGTTGCGGGCGGCCTTGGTCGCCGCCGCGTGCGAGAAGTACATGCCGGCGTTGGTCTTGTACGGGCTCTTGTCGCCGGCGAACCGGGTATCCCGGTGGATCCGGAACAGCGAGCCGCCGACCGGCTTGGCGATTGCCGTCAGCTGCGGGCTGATGTCCTTCAGCGGATCGGCGAGGTCGGTGATCAGGCGCAGGCAGGGGCCGCGCACGGAGGCCTCGTAGCGGTCCTTGTTGGCGAGGAACCATTCGCGCGAATTGTTCTTCGCCAGCTGCCGCAGGAACTTGAACGTGTCTTCGGAAAAATACGGTGCCGCCTTGGCCATCGTTCGCTCCGGTTTCGGTGGGGCGATTGTCCCGCAAACCCGTGCAGGTTCGCGCGATCAGAAGCGGTACGCGCCTTCCTTCATGACCTTGGCGATCTGGCGCATCAGGCCGCGCACCGGGGCCGGCAAGGGGGCGCCGCCCAGGTGTTCGGCTTCCCGGCCGTGGCGCTGCTCGTCGGCCTGCATGGCCTGCAGCACCTCGCGCGACTTCGCGTCGCCGGCCGGGAGTTTCCGAAGATGCTCATCGAGATGCTCGGACACCTGGCGTTCGGTTTCGGCGACGAAGCCCAGGCTCCAGCGATCGCCGAACAATCCGGCCGCGGCGCCCATCGCGAACGAGGCGCCGTACCACAGCGGACGCAGCCGGCTGGGACCGTCGCCAAGTTCCTGCAGGCGCGATTCGCACCATTCGAGATGGTTCTGCTCCTCGCCCGCGGCCTCGAGCAGGTGCCGGCGCGTTTCCGCATTGCGCGCGGTCAGCGCCTGGCCGTGATACAGGCCCTGCGCCGCGACCTCGCCCGCGTGGTTCACGCGCATCAGGTTGGCGGCCTCGCGCCTCGCGGCCTCGTCGAGCGGTGGGCCGGGCGCGGCCTGGGGTGCGGACGGCGCACCCGGACGTGCGCCGCCGAGCAGCGATCCCAGCCCTTCGGCCAGGCCCATGAGCACGCGATCGGCCGGGGAATAGTGGCGCTGCGTCATCAGGTGGACTCGCGCCGCGGCGGCGGGGGCGCCGGGGTGGGCGACAGATTCGGCATCGTCGAATCCGGCGGCGGCAGCAGCTGGATCTCGGGCCGCATTTCGATGGGCTCCGGCGCGCCGAGGAACTTGGGCTTGGTGCGCAGCACGAACAGGTCGAGCACCGCCTTGACGCGCGCGAAGATCTCGCGCGGCGGATTGCGCCGTCCGTAGTCCATGTTCGGACCGGCCGGCGCGACGAAGGCCGCCACGCGCATGCCCAGCTTCTTGCCGAGGAACACCGCGCGATAGGCGTGGTAGCGCTGCGTGATGATCGTGCAGCGGCTCACGCCGAAGACGTGCTGCGCCCGGGCCAGCGAATCGAGCGTGCGGAACCCGGCGAAATCCATCGTGATGACCTTCTCGGGTACGCCGGCCTTCACCAGCGCCTGGCGCATGCGCTTGGGCTCGTTGTAGTTCTCGCTCGGGTTCGAGCCGCTGACGATCAGGTGCTTGACCTTGCCCATGCGGTACAGCTCCGCGGCCGCGCGCAGGCGCTCGTTGAACTGCGGATTGGACTCGCCCTCGCGCGTGTACGAGCTGGTGCCCAGCACGATGCCGACGTCGTTCTCCGGCATCAGCGCGTAGTTGGTGTACAGGTAGGCGTCCGTGCTGTTGATCACCCAGCGGTTGCACAGCACCACGAACAGGGTGAACAGGCCCAGGCTCCACCAGAACAACATGCGTAGGCGACGCCTGCGTCTCAAGTCGCGGACTCCATACGAAGTGGGAAAGGAGAATCGGACCCGGAGTTTACCGGCCGCGGACACGATGCGGACATGAGGCCCGGGTCGGCGCCCATCCGTGCGCCGACGCGGGCGCCCGTCAGCGCTCCAGCGTGTACAGCAGATCGCCGCCGGTATGCAGGCCAGACTCGGTGGAAAACTTGAACCCGTGGCCCAGGTCGTAGAGCAGCTTGAACACCTGCCCCGGCTGGAAGATGCCCACGCCGTACGACACGTAGAGCTTCGGCGAGAGGTATTTCCCGACCGTGAAGCGTGCCTGGTCGGCCTGCTCGCCGGCTTCGGCGCCGATCGAGATGTCGTCGATGCCCAGTCCACTGCGGACGCCCTGCGCCAGGAAGTCGGTACCGGTCAGGCCCAGCGACAGCGCCGCGTTGGCGAGCATCGCGCGCTCGTCGGCGCCGTTGCCTTCCTCGATCGAACGGCCGAGCACCAGCCACGAGAGCTGGCGCTCGCGCGGCATCGCCGGCGTCGAGAACAGCTGGAACTCCGGCTTGTCGAGCGTACCGCGCACCAGCACGCCCACCTCGATGTCCTCGCGCGGCTTGCGCAGCGCACGAATCTCGATGGCCGGCTCGGTCAGCGGTCCGCCGTTGAACAGCAGACGACCGGTCTCGATCTCGAGATCCTGCCCGTAGGCTTTGTAGCGGCCTTCGATCAGGCGCACCTCGCCACGCCCGCTGCTGCTGCGGCCGGGTTCCTCGATGGCGCGCACGCTGCCTTCGAGTCGCGTCTTCAGGCCGAAGCCCTCGAAGCGCACCTTCGAGCCGAGCACTAAGCGCACGTCGGCGTGCAGTTCGAGCCTGCCGTCGTCGCCGCGCGCGGGCTCGCCGGTGACGATGACCTCGTCGCTGCTCACGCCGATGCCGGAGTCGAAGCTCGGCGGCGTGATCTCCGCGCGGGGCACGGCGACGTCGCCGCGCAGATCGAGCCGGTTGCCGACCAGCAGCAGGTCCAGCTTGGGACTCACCCAGGCCCGTGCCTCGGCCATGTCGGCGGCCTGGAACTGATCGCCGCGGATCGCGACCTCGACGCGGCGCGGTTCGGCGGCGAGATTCGCGCTGCCGTCCACCGTCAGCGTGCCGCCGCCGGATTTCGCGGAGGCGGAGATCTTCAGAACGCCGTCGTTGGATTGCGTCCCGACGCGCGCCTGCAGCTCGGTCAGCTCCAGGCCGGGCGTGGCCAGGTCGAGCGTCCCATCGAGCAGTTCGATCTGACCCGAGGGCCGAGGCTGCGCCAGGGTGCCGGACCAGTTCATGCGTCCTTCGACGCGGCCGCCGATCTTCGTGATCTCCTCGCTGGCGATGCGCAGGAAGCCCAGGTCCTTCAGCGATACGTCGAGTTGCCCGGTCAACGGCCGCGTCGCGTAGTCGCCGCCGCCGGCCGCGAGTTCGCCGTCGAATTTCACGAGGCCGTTCTGCAGCGGCAGGTTCACCTTGGCCACGACGCGGCTGGCGACTTCTTCCAGCAGCAATGAGCCGCGCTCGGCTTGCAACAGCAGCTGCCCGTCGCGCCGCACTTCCATCGGGTCGGTCGCCAGGTCCGCGCGCGCTTCCGACAAAACGCCATCGCGCAGCTCGAACAGACCAGTCCCGTCGATGCCGCCGGTGAGCTCCCAACCTGCCGGCAGGAAGGTCTTGAAGTAGGCGAAGTCGAGCTGTTCGAGACGGAATGCGGCGCGCAACAGCCCGGTCTGGCGCGTCACCTGCGCGCAGGCGCGTGAATCGGCCGCGCTCCAGCAGGCCGGTTCCAGTCTCAGGTTCGCCGGATCGATGCGCAGCGCCGCCGCTTCTTCGAGCGTCCAAGGCGTGAGGCCTTCGGGGGCGACGTGGCCGCTGGCGATGGTTCCGCTCCAGGCCTGGCGCCGCACATCGAGTGCACCCTGGAACGCGAGATCGATCCGCGCCGGCTCCGCGTCGACATCGAGTTTCAGCACGTGATCCGAGGCGCGGCCCGTCAGGCTGGCGTGCGCCCGCGCCATCGTCGTCGGCCCGCTCAGATCGAGCACTGCCAGGTCGAGCTTCCACGCGCCGGCGAGATCGACGTCGGCGTCGAGGTCGGCGCGGCGGATCACCAGCGTGTCGTATTCGAAACCGTCGACCGTGCCCTTGGCGACGACGTGCGGCGCCTGCACCGTGCCGCGCAGGCTCGCATCGAGCTGCGCGCGCCCACGCAAGCCCGGCCACAGCGCGGCGAGATTCGGGCTGTCGAGATGCGCCGTGACGTCGAACGGCGGCGTGACCTGGCCCTTGGCCTGGAGCCGGGTTCCGCCGGTGACCAGCTGCAGCGCATCGAGCTTCACACTGACGCCGACGGCGGTGCCGCGCGCATCGAGCGCCAGCGGGTAATCACGCAAGCGGGAATCTTTCAGCGCGACGGTGAACTGCACCTCCGGCTCGTCGCGGCGCATCTGCGTGCGCGCCTGCACGGTGCCGTTGAGACGGCCCGGCCAGGCTGGCGCGATCAACCCCGGGTCGAGGTCCTGCACCCGCAGGTCGGCGTCGGCGACCAGTGCCGGCGACCACTCGACCCTCGCCTTGCCTTCGATCTTCGCCTTGGCGACGGCGAAGCGCAGCGCGTCGAGCACCACGTGATCCAGGCCGCCGCTGCCGGAGGCGCGTGCGTTGCCCTTGTGGCCTTCGGCCGCGAGATCGGCATCCAGGGAATAGCGATAGGCCTGCGGCGTGCCGTTGACGTCGAGCCCGCCCTTGGCACTGGCTACGCGCGCGGCGCCGCTCAACGGCCACGTGAGATTCGTCCAGTCGAGCCGGGCCTCGAGCTGTTCGGCGGCATAGCGACCCTGCGCGCGAAGGTTCGCGGTGTCGCCGAGCGCCAGTGCCGCCTTCGCGCGCAGATCCTTCGCCGTGCCTTCGAGGTCGAGCGTGCCGCTGCGGCTGGTCACCACCGGTTCGCCGATCAGCGGCCAGCGCAGCCCGGTCCACTGCAGCGCGAGCTGCGAATCGCGATCGTCCAGCCGCACCAGGCCCGTCGCGTCGATGCGCGTCGGCGTCTGGCCGCCGGTGACGACGGAGAGCTTTTCGACGCGGACCGATTCGGGCGCGAGCGTCGCCTGCGCATGCGCAGAGATGCGGCCCACCATTTCGTGGCGGCCTTCGAGATGCTCGATCGAGAACTTCGCGCCCGCCCACTCGAAGCGATCGATCCTTGCTGCCGCGACGATCTGCGGAGGCGTCACCGGCGCCTCGTCGGTATCCGGCGGCGGCACGTGGATTTCGAGCCGGTCGAGGCTCGCACGATCGACGATCACCGACACCGGCAGCTCTGGCACGCGCGGCGGTGTGCCGTCGTGCGGCACGTCATCGGTTTCGCGCAGGTGCACGACCAGCGTTCCGGCGGCCAGGTTGGAGACGCGTGCCTGTCGGCGCAGCAGCGCGCCGGGAACCCACTCGAGCCGCGCGTGATCCAGATCGATCCGTGCGCCGGGCACTTCGAGCTTCAGGCCTTCGATGCTCAGCGGTCCGAGCAGCCGGCCTTCGACCTTCTCGACGCGCAGCTCGACCAGGCCGGCGCGTGGAATCCAGTCGAACACCCAGCGCGCGCCGTCCTGCGTGCCCACCACCCAGCCGGCGAAGAACATCGCGCCCACGACCAGGCCCGACAGCAGCACGCCGCAGATCACCATGAAGATGCCGATCAGCCGGAGGATCAAACGCCGACCCTCACGCCGATGTGCACGCGGATCGGCGACTCGTCGCCGTCGAGCGGATGCGCCAGATCGAACTGCAGGCTGCCGATCGGGGCGCGATAGCGGACGCCGGCACCCACGCCCGTCGACAGTCGAGGTCCCGGATCGTCCTCGGCGCCGCCGGCGTCGGCGAACAGCGCCGCGCCCCAGTTGCCGAACACGCGGTACTCGCTCTCGATGCTGAAGACGCTGAGGTACTTGCCGCCGACGACGTTGCCCTTGCTGTCGCGCGGTCCCAGCGACTGGTACGCGTAGCCGCGCACGCTCTGATCGCCGCCGGCGAAGAAGCGCTGCGAGGCCGGCAGCTCTCCGAACTCCTCGACGATGCTGTAGCCGATCTCGGCGCGGCCGATGAAGCGCAGGCGCCACATCGGCGAGACCACGGCGCGCGCGGTGCCGCGCATCTGCAGGAAGCTGGTCGTGGACAGCACGTTGTGCAGCGCGCCGTGCACGTCGCCGGACAGGAACCAGCCGCGTCGCGTGTAGATCGGATCGTCGGTGACGCTGCGCGTCAACGTCAGGCCCGGTGTCAGCAGGTCGGCCGTCGTGGAGGTCTGGCCGAAATCCGATTCTTCGTGCGCGAATTCCACGTACAGGCGCCGCGTCCAGTCGCCCGGCTGGCGGTTGAGGCTGGTGCCGAGCGTGTACTTCTTGGTGTCGCCGTCCTCGAGCTTCTCGGTTTCCGCGCTGGCGTTGAAGCTCAGGCTTTCGCCCGGTTCGCTGCCGAGCGGAATGTTGTACTTGGCGGCGAGCGTGTTCTTGATCTCCGACAGGCGGAAATCGGTGTTGATCGTGTGTCCGTACTTGTTGATCCGCCTCCAGTCGGTGCCCACCGAAACGCGCGCGCCGGTGTCGGTGCCGTAGCCCACGCCGAAGTCGTAGCGCGTGCGCGGGCGCGGCGTCGTGCGGATGTCGATCGGCACGCGACGTTCTTCGTCGGCGTCGTCGCGGCGGGGATCGATCTCCACCGCCTGGAAGTAGCCGAGGTCCGACAGGCGGAACTGCAGGTCGAGCAGCTTCTGCGGGTCGAACGGCGTACCCGGGTGGATGTCGATGTAGCGCCGCACGAAGGCCGGGTCGAGGCCTTCCTGTTCCACCTGCACCGGGCCGAAGAAATATCGCGGCCCGGTATCGAGGTGCAGGACCGCCTGCGCCTCGCGCTTGTCGGGCTCCACGCGCAGTTCCGATACCGCCCAGCGCGCGTCGAGAAAACCGTTGGCGAGCGCCGCGTCGCTCATGCGCTTCTTGGTCGCTTCGTAGTCCGCGTGCCGCAGCCGCTCCTCGAGCTTGAGCGGCAGCCGGCGCATGCGCTGCTGCAAGGGCTCGAACGTGGCGCCCTCGCCCTGGAACTGCGCGTCGATGGCGCTCACGTGCGTGGGCGGGCCGAGCTTCACCGTGTAGTGCGCAGTCCAGTCGGGCGCACTACCTTCGAGGCGCGACTCGATCTCGGGCTCGTAGTAGCCGAACGGCCGCAGCGCGCCGCGGATGTCGTCGGGTGCCTGCTGATGCAGTCGCTTGACCTGCATCTCGTCGAGCTTTTCCTTTTCTGCTCGCACGCGAAGGCTCAGCCGCGCTTCCACGTTGTCGCGTTCGTTGCCGCTGAGCCCTTCGATCTCCACGCGCACGCCGGCTGCTGCGCTCGCAGCGAAGACACCGAGCAGGAAGGCGGCTCCCGTCGCGGCGCGTCGGGGTCGTGGAAGAATCATCCCGGGCATCTTACCGGGGCAGGTCCG
>CAZXXM010000072.1:0-11238 GCA_964644715.1 uncultured Salinisphaerales bacterium | reverse complement strand
CGGCACCAAGAAAAAGCCCGGGCACTTTCGTGCCCGGGCTTTCATGACTAACCGCTTTGCGTGGCGTTTACCGCAGGCTGGCGCCCGGCTGGCTCAGCACGCGGAACTCGACACGGCGATTCTGCGCACGGCCCGCGTCGGTGTCGTTGGTGGCCACCGGCTGACCTTCACCGTAGCCCTTCGACACCAGCTGGCTCGGGGCGACGCCCTGCGAGATCAGGTAGGACTTCACCGACGCCGCACGGCCGTTCGACAGGTTCAGGTTGTACGCGTCGCTGCCCTTGGAATCGGTGTGCCCGGCGATCTCGACCCGCAGATCCTTCTGGCTCACCAAGCCCTTCGCGACGTCGTTCAGCACGCTCTTCGCATCGGCCGTCAGCGTGGCCTTGTTGAATTCGAAGTTGACGTTCTGCAGCACGATGGTCTGCGCATCGCGCACGCAACCCGTTGCGTCGACCTTCAGGCCCTTGGTGGTGTTCGGGCACTTGTCGAGGTAATCGGGCACGCCGTCACCGTCGGAATCCAGCGGGCAACCGCGCGTGTCGACCTGCACGCCCTTGGGCGTGTTCGGGCACTGATCGACCGAGTCGAGCACGCCGTCACCGTCGCTGTCCTTCGGCTGCGGGGGCGGCGGAGGGGGAGGCGGGGGCGGCGGAGGAGCGGCCTGCTGCGGCTTCTGGAACGTGTACTGCAGGCCCAGGCCGGCGACGGCGTCGTCGTAGTGGCCGTCCGGCAGGTCGGCTTCGCTGTCCGGGAAGAAGGCGACGTAGCGGCCTTCCGCGCGCAGGGCCCAGCCGCGGCCGAGATCGAACAGCAGACCCAGGCCCGCGTTCGCGTAGCCGTTGTCGGTGCGTCCGAGATCGTCGCTTTCCGCGCGGTTGTAGCCACCGCCGATCAGGAAGAACGGGGTCACCTTGCCGCGGGAGAACGGCGCCATCAGGTCGATGCCACCGCCGTACTGCTTGAGATACGAGAGGCTGTCGTCCTCCGGATCGGCGCCGTAGCCCCAGGCGTTGATCTCGAGATTGAGACCCGGCGTCAGCGGGAGGCCGAAATAACCGCGCGCACCGCCTCCGTCGTCGAGATCGAGATCCTTGTCCGGGAAATATCCCAGGCCCATCAGGCCGACGTACTTGGAGTCGTCGAACGATTGGGCGGAAGCGGCGGTGGCGAGCAGCGCCAATGCCGATCCCGCGCACCACTTTCCAATGCTTTTTTTCATGTTGACTCTCCCATCCGAGGTATTGGCCGCGGCAATGCAGCGGTGTGGCGCTGAGCGCGGCGATTGATAAGACGCCCGCGTTTTTTGACCGGCGCGCATGAATCTCGACTGAACCGGCACCGCTGCGAACTCACGCGCGCGCGTGCTCCTTGGTGTCGAGGAAGCGCACTTCGGGATGGCGCTCGCGGGTCATCGACAGATTCACCGACGAGCTTGCGAGGTAAACCAGGTCCCCGTAGTGATCGCGCGCCATCCGCGTCTCGTTCTTGTCGACGAAGGCCTTGAACTGTGAAGCGTCCGGGCAATCGACCCAGCGCGCGCAATGGACCGTGACCGGCTCGAAGCTCGATTCCACGTTGTACTCGTCGCGCAGGCGGAACTGGACGACGTCAAACTGCAAGGTGCCCACGGCGCCCAGGATGATGTCGTTGTTGGTCAGCGGCCGGTACACCTGCGTGGCGCCTTCCTCGCAGAGCTGGTCCAGGCCCTTGTTCAACTGCTTGGCTTTCAGCGGATCGCGCAGCACCACGCGCCGGAACAGTTCGGGCGCGAAGTTGGGAATGCCCAGGAAGCGCAGCGTCTCGCCTTCGGTCAGGGCATCGCCGATGGCGATGTTGCCGTGGTTGTGCAGGCCGATGATGTCGCCGGGCCAGGCCTCTTCCACCGCCTCGCGATCGGAGGCCATGAAGGTCAGCGCGCTGGAGATGCGCACCGGTCCGCCGAGGCGGACGCTGTGCAGCATCATTCCGCGACGATAGGCGCCCGAGCACACGCGCAGGAATGCCACGCGATCGCGGTGCTTGGGATCCATGTTCGCCTGGATCTTGAACACGAAGCCGCTGAAGCGGGTTTCGGTGGGCGCCACGTCGCGCGCGTCGGTGGCGCGCGGCTGCGGCGGCGGCGCCCATTCGACGAAGCCGTTCAACAGCTCGCGCACACCGAAATTGCTGATCGCCGAACCGAAGAACACCGGAGTCAGCTTGGCGGCCCGGTACTTGTCGAGATCGAAATCGGTGCCGGCCATCTGCAGCAGTTCAATCTCGTCGCGCAAGGTCTGGTAGATGGCGCCGAATCGATCGCCCAGGCCGGGCGACAGCAGGCCGTCGATGGTCTCGATCTCCGAGATGCGGTGCTTGTCGCCCGAGTACAGGTAGAAGCGGTCTTCGAGCAGGTGGTACACGCCCTTGAAGTCCCGGCCCATGCCCAGCGGCCAGGTGATCGGCGTGCACTGCAGGCCCAGCACCTTCTCGGCCTCGTCGAGCAATTCGAGCGGCGGCCGGCCCTCGCGGTCGAGCTTGTTGACGAAGCTGATGATCGGCGTGTCGCGCAGCCGGCAGACTTCCATCAGTTTGATCGTGCGCGTCTCCACGCCCTTGGCGGCGTCGATGACCATCAGCGCCGAGTCCACCGCGGTCAGCGTGCGGTAGGTGTCCTCGGAGAAATCTTCGTGACCCGGCGTGTCGAGCAGGTTCACGATGCGATCGCGATACGGGAACTGCATCACCGAGGTCGTGATCGAGATGCCGCGCTGCTGCTCGAGCGCCATCCAGTCGGATGTCGCGTGGCGGCTCGCCTTGCGGCCCTTCACGGTGCCGGCCAGCTGGATGGCGCCGCCGAACAGCAGCAGCTTTTCCGTCAGCGTGGTCTTGCCGGCGTCGGGATGGCTGATGATCGCGAAGGTGCGGCGCAGCTGCGCCTGGTCGGCAACGGTGGACATCGAAGGACCGCGGAACTCCGGAAAGGGCCGCGAGTTTACGGCCTGCGCCGGGCGCCGTTCAGGGTGGCCGCCGGTACCGGCCCGCGACTCAGGCGAATTCGTAGGCCGACAGGCTGATCGTGCCGTGGCTGAAGCCGCGAAACGTGGGCTGGGCCGCGCCACCCGCCGCCAGTGCCACGAACAGCGGCATCAGGTGTTCGTCGGTCGGATGCGCATGGACCGCATGCGGGGCCTCGCGGCGGTAACGGGCCAGGGCGTCCGGATCGCGGTCGACCAGCCTGTCCGCGATCCAGTCGTCGAAGGCCTGCGCCCAGGGCTGCACCGGCGCGTATTCGTTGCCGAAATCCAGGTCGCCGAGGTTGTGCGTGATGCTGCCGGTGCCGATCACCAGGCAGCCTTCATCGGCGAAGGGCTTCAGCGCGCGGCCCAGCGCGAGATGCGGCTCGGGCCCGGCACGCGTGCTCGCCACCGGGATCACCGGGACGTCGGCCGCGGGCCACATCAGGCGCAGCGGCACCCAGATGCCGTGGTCGATGCGGGCATCGTCCGACAGCTGGCTGGGCAGGCCCTCGGCCCGGATGGCGGCCGATACCCGCGCCGCCAGCGCCGGGTCGCCGGGCGGGGCGTACTGGATCTCGTACAGCTCGGCCGGAAAGCCGCGGAAGTCGTGCCAGGCCTCGAAGCGCGTACTGGCGCCCACGTCGAAGCCCGCCGCGTAGCGATGGGGCGAGACCACGATCAGCGCGCGCGGCGCGGCCAGCCGGCGGCCAACGGCGCGCATCGCTTCGGTGGCCGGGTGGGTGCTCAGCGCCAGCGTCGGTGCGCCGTGGCCAAGGAACAGGCTGCGTGGATTCGGTCGAGGCGACATGAGCTCATAGTGGTGCCGCAACCGGGGCCGATCAAGACCCGGTCGGTCGGGGACGACGCGAACGCGCGCACCCTTCCGCTACAGTGAGGCATGACCCCAGGGATGACCGCTGAGCCGATCTCCGCACTGCCGCGTGGCCGGGTCACCTTCGTCATCACCGACATCGAAGGCTCGACCGGGTTGCTGCGCCGGCTCGGCGACGACTTCCGTTCCCTGGTGTTCCGTCACCGCGAGCTGATCAGCCAGGCCACGCACCACCACGCGGGGCACGTCATCGGGCACGAGGGCGATGCGTGCTTCTGCGCCTTCGCCGACGCCGCGGACGCCATCTCCGCCTGCCTCCAGGCGCAGGCCGCCATCAGTGCCGAGAAGTGGCCGCAGGACGTGTCGCTGGCCATCCGGATCGGCGTGCATACCGGCGAGGCGGAGCCATACGGCGACAGCTACATCGCGCTGGCCGTCCACCAGGCCGCACGCGTTTCGGCCGCCGGGCATGGCGGCCAGGTCCTGGTTTCGGCGGCGACCCGCGAGGCGGCCGCCGGGCGCTTGCCGGAAGCCTGCACGCTGCGCGATCTCGGCAGTTTCCGGCTGAAGGATTTTCCGCAGCCGGAGCGCCTGCTGCAGGTCTGTCATCCGGGGTTACGGTCGCAGTTCCCGCAGCCGCGAACGCTGTCCGTGCGCGGGCACAACCTGCCGCCCGCGGCCACCTCGTTCATCGGTCGCGTCGACGAGCGCGCGCGCCTGGGACAGCTGCTGCGCGAGCGACGCATCGTCACCGTCGTCGGCCCGGGGGGCGTCGGCAAGACGCGTCTGGCGCTCGAAGTCGGCGGCGACCTGCTGCCGTTCTTCCGCGACGGCGTGTGGCTGGTCGAACTGGCACCCGCCAGCGACGCCGAAACCGCGATTCGCGCCTGCGCCTATGCGCTGGGCATCGGGGAAGAAGGCGAGCGTCCGCTGCTGGAGTCGATCGCGGCCTACCTCGAGTCACGTTCGGCACTGCTGATCCTCGACAACTGCGAGCACCTGCTGGCGGTCGCCGCCCGTATCGCCGGCAGCTTGGCGATGGCCGCCGACGTCCGCGTGCTGGCGACGTCGCGCGAGCCGTTGTACCTGTCGGGCGAACAGGTGATGCGCATGACGCCGCTGGCGACGCGAGGAGAAGGCGGAGAACTGTCCGACGCCGAGCGCCTGCTGGTCGAGCGCATCCATTCGCATCGCGCCGATTTCACCCTCGACAGCCGCACCGCGGAGGCCGTCGGCGAGATCTGCCGCCGCCTCGACGGCATGCCGCTGGCGCTCGAACTGGCGGCCAGTCGCGCCCGCGCGATACCGGTCGGAGAAATCGCGCTGCGCCTGAAGGATCGCTTCCGCCTGCTGGCCGGCAGCGCACGCGATACCGGTTCGCGTCACCGCACCCTGCGCGCGACCGTGGAGTGGAGTTACGAGACGCTCTCCGCCGCGGAGCGCCTGCTGTTCGACCGGCTGTCGGTGTTCGCCGACGGCTGGGACCTGGCGGCTGCCGAGGCCGTGTGCGCCGATGGCAGTCTGCCGGTCGAAGATGTCGCCGACCTGCTGACCGCCCTGGTCGACAAGTCGCTGGTCACCTACACCCTGGGATTTCCGGCCAGCGACGATCATCGCTACGGCATGCTCGAGACGCTGCGCGAGTTCGCCAGCGAAAAGCTGCGCGAAGGCGATGCGCCGTCGATCCAGCTTGCCTTGCTCGCCTGGGGCCTGACGGCGGCGGAGAAGGCCGTGCCGCGCTTCACCGGCGCCGAGGGATCGCAGTGGATGCAGCGCCTGGTCCTGGAAGAGGACAACCTGCGCGCGGCGCTCGACATCGGCCATCGCCTGGGTGCGCACGATCCGACGGTCCGGCTCACGGCTGCGCTCGCGCATTTCTGGATCAAGCGCGGCCGCCTGCAGGAGGGTGCGGAATGGGCGCGGCGTGCCGAGGCGCTGCCCGGCGCCGATCCGGCGGCACGGGCGCAGCTGTTGATCGCGTTCGGCCGCCTGCTGCGCGGATCCGAGCCGGCTCGCGTCGAAAGCCTGCTGCGCGAAGCGCTGGCGCTGGCGATCGGGATGAACGATGCGCAGACGCGCCTCGAAGCCCTGAAACAGCTGACGACCTGCGCACGGGATCGTGGCGACTACGCGGCGGCCGAGGCGCTGCTGCTCGAACAGTCCCGGATCCTCGCGGGCCTCGACGATCCGTACCGTCGGTTCGTCGTCGAGACCGAACTCGCAACCTTGATGCTGCAGCAGAGCCGCTACGCCGAGGCCGTGCCGCGGCTGCGCGAGCGGCTGCTGGAAGCGGAGCGCCATGGCTGGCGTTTCGATCGCGCGCGGCTGTCGAACAACCTTGCGGTCGGACTGATCGAGATCGGCGAATACGAGGAGGCACTGCAGCTGGCCTCCGACGGCGCCGACACCTTCCGCGAACTCGGCAGTCTCGAAGGCGTGGCACATGTGCTGTCGACCGCGGGCTTCGCTCTGCTGCGCAAGGGCGACACGGTGAAGGCGCGCGGCAACTTCATCGAGGTCGGCCGCATCTCGCTCGAGGTCGGTGCGTCTCATCTGGCGCCCGAGGCGCTGGAGCGGCTCGCCGCCGTCGAGCTGCGGACCGCCGGAAATGAACGTCTCGCCGCACGCTACGCGTTCGCCGCCGACGCGCTGTACTCCGCGGTCGGCTACGAACGCGAGCCGGCGGACAAGGCTTTCCGCGACGAGCTGCAGGCGCGGCTCGAGGGCTGCCTGGGCGGCGATCAGCTGCGCCGCATCAGGTCCGATGCGACGGCCGAAGCGCGGAGCATTCTGTCCGAAGCCGTCGGCGCAGCACGATCCCCGTAGCCCGGACAAAGTCCGGAGTTCCTCTCGCAGAACGAATGACACCCCGGACTTTCAGGCTGTTTCAAAACTCACCGCTGTCAGAGCGGCCAAGTCAAAATTGAAGGCGTAGGCTCGCTCAAGCAGCGCTCGAGCTCTTCGAGATCGGTTTCAGCGAACCCACGCGAGCAAAAATTCCAGACGGCGGGAGTTTTGAAACAGCCTGCTTTGTCCGGGCTACGGGGCGTGATGACGTCGCGCATGCGAATGACAAAGCGTGGCGATGGGCGGATCATTCATCGCGCTGGAGGAGCCGCCTTGCGCGTCCTGCACAGACTCGGTACGAGCGGCAGGCCGCGATGAACATCAGAGGACGCACGTGGACGCTCTGCTGCTGTCGCGCATCCAGTTCGGGTTCACCATCGGGTTCCACATCCTGTTCCCGACCTTGACGATCGGCCTGGCGTGGTTCCTGGTGTGCTTCGAGGCCGCGTGGCGGCGCACGCAACGCGCGTACTGGCTGGAGCTCTATCGCTTCTGGGTCAAGATCTTCGCGCTGACGTTCGGCATGGGCGTGGTCTCCGGACTGGTGCTGAGCTACGAGTTCGGCACCAATTTCTCGCGCTTCTCCGACATGGCCGGACCGGTGCTCGGGCCGCTGCTGTCGGTGGAGGTATTGACCGCGTTCTTCGTCGAAGCGGGCTTTCTCGGGATCATGCTGTTCGGCTGGGACAAGGTCGGTCCCCGCCTGCATTTTCTCGCGAGCCTGCTGGTGGCGCTGGGCACGACGAATTCCGCGTTCTGGATCCTGTCGGCCAACAGCTTCATGCACACGCCGCAGGGCGCGGAGTGGGTCGACGGCCAGCTCGTGCCGAAGGACTGGTGGGCGGTCGTGTTCAATCCCTCGTTCCCGTACCGACTCACGCACATGCTGCTCGCCTCGGCGATCACGTCGGCACTGGTGGTGGCCGGCGGCTCGGCGTGGTGTCTGTGGAAGGACGTATATCGCGGCGCCGGACTGGCCGGTCTGCGCACGGCGATCACGGTGCTGGCGATCGCGGCGCCGCTGCAGATCGTCATCGGCGACGCGCACGGATTGAACGTGCGCGAGCATCAGCCGATGAAGGTCGCGGCGATGGAAGGTTTGTGGGAAACCACGCGAGCTGCGCCGCTGCTGCTGTTCGCGGTTCCCGATCAGCAGGCGCAGCGGAATCATTTCGAGATCGGTATCCCGAAGCTCGCGAGCTTGATCCTGTCGCATGACCTCGACGGCGAGATCCAGGGCCTGCGGACGGTGCCGCCCGAGATGCAGCCGCCGGTGCTGCCGGTGTTCTTCGGATTTCGCCTGATGGTGGGGCTGGGCCTTCTGTTCCTGCTGCTCGGTGCCTGGGGCGTGTGGCGCTGGGCGGGCGGCAAGCTCGAACGGGACCGTCTGATGCTGCGCGCCTTCATGGTCGCCACGCCGATGGGCTTCATCGCAACGCTCGCCGGATGGATCGTCGCCGAGACCGGTCGTCAGCCCTGGCTCGTGCACGGACTGATCCGCACGCACGAGGGCGTCTCGGATCTTCCCGCGGCCGCGGTGGCGACCTCGCTGACGATCTTCGTGCTCGTGTACGGCCTGCTGCTGACGGCCTACCTCTACTACGTGTTCAAGCTCGTGCAGACCGGGCCGAGCCTGCCGACGGTCCATCCCGAGGCGATGCGAGGCGCCCGTCCGGCGGAACTGACGCAGAACCCGCCCTCGGTGGGTCTCGAGGAGAACGCCTGACATGGATCTGACCCTGGTGCTGGCCGGCGTCATCGTGTTCGGCGTCGGCGCTTACGTGATCCTCGACGGCTTCGATCTCGGGGTCGGCATCCTGTTTCCGCTGATGCCGGACGAAGACGCGCGCGATACCGCGATCGCCTGCATCGCGCCGATCTGGGATGGCAACGAGACCTGGCTGATCCTCGGCGGTGCCGTGCTGTTCGCCGCGTTCCCGCTGGCGTACGCGATTGCACTGCCCGCGTTCTACGTGCCGATCATGGCGCTGCTGTTCGCGCTGATCTTTCGCGGCGTGGCCTTCGAGTTCCGCGTGAAGGCCAAGGCCACCCGGCATTGGTGGAACCGCGCGTTCTCAGTGGGCTCGACGGTCGCGGCCTTCAGTCAGGGCCTGCTGCTGGGCGGACTGCTCGAAGGCGTGAGGATCGAGGGGCGTCAGTTCGCAGGCGGCGCCTTCGATTGGCTGACGCCGTTCTCGATCGTCGTGGGCCTGGGCGTCGTCGGCGGATATGCCTTGCTCGGTGCGACCTGGCTGAACCTGAAGACCGAGGGCGAGCTCCAGGCCTTCGCACGGCGTGCCGCGACGCGTGCGCTGCTGATTTCGTTGCTGGTGCTGGCCGTGGTGTCGATCTACACGCCGATGAAGTTCCCGCTGATCGCCGAGCGCTGGTTCGGCGGCAGCAACTGGCTGAGCTTGTCGCCGGTGCCGATCGCGACCGCCGTGGTGGCGATCTCGCTGTTTCGCGAAGTCCGCAACGGCGCGCACTACGCACCGTTCTTCTATGCGATCGCGTTGTTCGCGCTGGGATACATCGGCATCGGCATCAGCCTGTGGCCGCACATCGTGCCGCCCGGCCTCACCGTGCACGCCGCCGCGGCGCCGGAGATCTCGCAATGCTTCGTGCTGGTAGCGCTCGCATTCTCGCTGCCGATGGTGATGATCTACACCGCGTATGCCTATTGGGTGTTCCGCGGCAAGGTGAAGCCGGGGGCGAGCTATGCCCACTGATGCGCGAACGGGCACGAGCGGACGCCAGTGGCTCTGGTTCCTGTTGATCTGGGCCGCCGGTGTCGCACTGTTCGGTGGCCTGGTGTTCGTGTTGAGGCTGGGAATGGGCGCGTTGATGGCAAGCCCGTAGCCCGGACGAAGTCCGGGAGGTCTCCCGCAAGTCGAGCAACCCCGGACTTCGTCCGGGATACGCCGATGGTTTCAGCCGTGGCGCGTGCCGAGCAGGATGTCCCGCTCGCGAAGGCCGGCGAGCATGCCGCGACCGGCGTCGACGATCGTCGACGGCTCCGGATGCTGCAGCTCACCGGCGATCCTCAGCAGTAGCTCGCGGCCGTCGGCCTGCGGGTTCTCTTCGATCAGCTGCAGCAGCCGCGCGCTGACGGCGTTGATCTCCATGAACTTCACGTCGTCCTGCCGCGTGCGATAGACCACCAGGTAGGTCGGCTCCGGCGGCGGATGCGCGGGTTGCACCGAGGGCCCGATGCGGTGCACCGGCCAGACATAAGCCAGCGGCCAGGCCAGCGGCGAAATCACCGGCGGGGCTTCGAGCAGATCTCCGTTGGGGTCGGCCAGCTCGGGCGTCAGCTCCGCTTCCGAGATGCCCAGCGCCAGCTCGACCCACTCGTAGTGCGCCAGCTCGGCGAGGAACGGCGGATCGTCCGCGTGCTCGCCGCGCTCGTGTTGCAGGAAATGCAGGAACTCCTCTGCCAGCCGGTAGAACTGCGGCGCGACGGATCGGTGGCGCGAGTAGAAATCGCGCACGCGCGCATGCCAGACCGAGTCCGCGGATAGCGCGCGGATCACCGGGAAGGCGTTGGCGAGGAAATCTTCGACGTTGTTGTAGAACAGTTCGCGATAGATCTTCATCCGCCGGTCTTCGATGCCGTCCGGCGCCAGATGGCGCGACGGATCGCGCAGGTGCGCCGCGAAACGCAGCTGCAGGCTGCGCAGATCAGGCTGCGGCGCGGGGTTGTGGGACACGGCGGTGACGCGCCTGGAGACGGTGGATCTGCGCCAGCTCGCGCATCAGTTCGGGCAGCGGCGGAATGTTGAAGTCGCGTTCGAGCAAGGTCGGAACGGGGCCGATCTTCCGGTAGGTACGTTCGAGCAAGTTCCAGACCGGCTCGACGACGTCCGAGCCGTGCGTGTCCACGCGCAGGTCCTCGGCTTCGACGTAATGCCCGGCGACGTGCACGTAGCGCACGCGCTCCAGCGGCAGGCGATCGAGGAACGCGTCGGGATCGTAGCGATGGTTGATGCTGTTGACCCAGAGATTGTTGACGTCGAGCAGCAGGTCGCAGTCGGCGCGCTCGACGACGGCGCGGATGAAGTCGATCTCGCTGAGCTGCTGACCCGGCGCGGCGTAGTAGCTCGCGTTCTCCAGCGCGATGCGGCGTTCGAGGATGTCCTGCACGCGCCGGACGCGTGCGGCCACGTATTCGACGGCCTCGTCGGTGAACGGGATCGGCATCAGGTCATACAGGTGCCCGCCGTCGGAGCACCAGGTGAGATGTTCGGTGTAGTCCGCGATCCCGTGCAGATCGAGGAAGGCCTTCAGGCCGCGCACGAAGTCTTCGTCGAGCGGGGCGGGGCTGCCGATCGACAGCGACAGGCCGTGCGTGACGAACTTGAATCGCTCCGTGAACGACCGGAACTTGCGCCCCAGTCTTCCGCCGACGCCCATCCAGTTTTCGGGGGCGACCTCGAGAAATCCGATACCGGCGTCCGAGGCTTCGAGGTCCGCGAGCGTCGCCAGCAGCTCGCGCCGAAGGCCGAGACCGGCGCCCCGGACGTGCGGGGTGATCGCGGTCATGGAGTGGAGGCGGTCATG
>CAZXXM010000071.1:0-11336 GCA_964644715.1 uncultured Salinisphaerales bacterium | reverse complement strand
TGTCGAGGGCTACATCAAGGCCAACGACCTGTCGCGCGAGAAGGTGGAAGATGCCCGCCAGGTGCTCAAGGACGGCGACTCGCTGGAAGCCCGCTTCATCGGTGTGGATCGCAAGAACCGCATCGTGTCGCTGAGCGTCCGCGAGAAGGAGATCCAGGAGGAAGCCGAGGTGGTGGCCGAGTACAGCCGCAACGCCTCGACCGGCCGTACCAGCCTGGGCGACATCCTCAAGCAGCAGATCGGCGGCGGCGACTCGAACTGAGTCCCGTAGCCGGGCTTTAGATTTCCGGCGTATCCGCCAGAAACTAAAGAGAAAAAATGAAGGGCCGCGCTTGCGCGGCCCTTTTTTTTGGCCTATCGTCCCCTGCATTCCCGGGGGTGGTGAGAGCACATGACGAAGTCCGAACTCATCGAGCGGCTGGCGGCACGCCAGACGCATCTCATGCAGAAAGACGTCGAGCTGGCGGTCAAGCAGATTCTCGACCGCATCAGCCTGGCGCTGGCCCGGCAGGATCGGGTCGAGATCCGCGGCTTCGGCAGCTTCGCGCTGCATCACCGGCCGAGCCGAGTGGGGCGCAATCCGAAGACCGGCGAGCCGGTCACGATTCCGGCCAAGCACGTGCCGCATTTCAAGCCGGGCAAGGAGATGCGCGAGCGCGTCAATGCCGGTGCGGCCACCAACCCCATCGTGGTGTCGGCCTCGGTCGATTCCGACAACGATGACGATTGAGGCCTTGTGCTGCGCATCCTCGTCATCGTCGCCCTGATCCTGTTTCTCGTCCTCGGCGCCTCGATCGGGTACTTCAACGCGCAGGAAGTCGAATTCGACTACCTCGCCGGCACCGTCAAACTTCCTCTCATCGCGCTGGTCATCGGCGAATTCGTGCTCGCCGTGCTGCTGACCTTGCTGATCTGCCTGGGGCGCATGCTCGGACTGAAGAGCGAGATCCGGCGGTTGCGCAAACAGGTCCAGAATTCCGAGGCCGAACTCAAGTCGCTGCGTGAACTGCCGATCCGCGAGGCGCCGACCGGCGGGGTCGTGGCCGTCAGAGAGGCCTGATGCTGGACAGCACCCTGAGCGGTTTGCTGTTTCCGTTGGGTGTCGCGCTGGGCTGGTATCTGGCGCGTCGCCTGCCAGGATCGCGTTCCACCGCCCCATCACCGCCCTCGTCGACGCACAGCCCGATTGCCGGCATCAGCACCTTGATGCACGACGATCCCGATCAGGCAGTCGCGGCCCTGCTCAACACCGAGCAGCTCACCGAAGAGGCCGTCGAGCTCCATCTGACGATGGGCGGCCTGTTCCGGCGGCGTGGACAGGTGGACCGGGCGCTGCGCGTGCACGAGGCGCTGCTGTCCCGGACGACGCTGACACCGGCGCAGCGCCATCGCAGCGAGTACGAGCTGGCGGAGGACTATCTGAAGGCCGGAGTCTTCGATCGCGCCGAGCAGATCTATTCCTCGTTGGCGGATCGCGGCTTCAAGCTGCTCGCCTGCCTGGAGGCCGTCATCTCGATTCACGAGAGTTCGCACGACTGGCCGCGGGCCATCGAGGTCAGCCGTCGCCTGGAGGCGGCCAGCGGCAACTCGCGGCGCGCCATCACGGCGCAGTACCAATGCGAAATGTCCGAGGAGGCGCGTCGGGCCAAGAACGACGGCGAAGCGCTGGCGCAGGCGCGCCGCGCCTTGAGTACCGACAACACCTCGGCGCGCGCGCACTTGGTCATCGGGCGCCTGGCGCAGGCGCGCAGCGATTGGTCCGAGGCCACCACGGCCTATGCCAAGGTCGCCGAGCTCGAGCCCAAGCTGATGCCGGAGATCGTCCGGCCCCTTTGGGAATGCTGCCGCGACTGGGGTCGTCCCGAGTACTTCGTGCACTGGATGGAAGACCTGCCCGAGGACCAGCGCATCGGCATCATCGACGTCGTTCGTGCCGAGTTGTTGAACGAGACCGGGATGGATCCTTCGGGCTTCCTGCTCGAGGCGTTCGAGTCCCGGCCGAGCTGGAGCGTGCTCGAACAGGTGACGCGGCTCGAGACGCCCGATAACCCGGAATTGCTGGGCCGCGTATCAGGTGTCCTGCGCGGCGCGCTGAGAACCCTCAGCGCGGAGCGCCAGAAATACCAGTGCCAGAGCTGCGGCATGAAGCCCGCACAGCTCTTCTGGCATTGTCCGAGCTGCAAGCAATGGGGGACGGTATTCCCGCTCGAGGACCGGCTGCAGGTCCGCAGCAGCCCCTTGCCCTGACAGGAGGATTGCGCGTGGAGCAGAACGTCGAGAAGGAACTGATCTACGTCGCCGACCCGATGTGCTCCTGGTGCTGGGGATTTTCCCCGGTGATCGACCGGATCACCCCGATGCTGCGGGATCGCGCCGCGATCCGCGTGCTGCCGGGCGGCTTGAGGCCGGACGTGCGCGAACCGCTGTCGGAGCACGAAGTCGGTTACATCATGGCCGAGTGGCGCAAGATCGCGACGCAGACCGGTCAGCCTTTCGATTTCGAACAGCCGCTCGACACGTCCTACGTCTACAACACCGAGCCGAGCTGTCGCGCGCTGTCGGTGATGATCCGCGAGCGACCGGCCTGCGCGCTGGCCTATCTCAAGAGCCTGCAACAGGCCTTCTACGTCGGGCGCCGCGACCTCAAGGATCCCGAGGTGCTGGCCGACTACGCGCAGAGCTTCGGCGTGGCCCGCGCGGATTTCCTCGAAAAGCTCGCGCAGCCCGCGGCCGTCGAGGCGTTCAGCGAGGACGTGGGATTCGTGCGTCGCTGCGGCATCGAGGGATTCCCATCGGTGTTGTTGCGCACGGGGCCGCGGATTCAGCGCCTGACGATCGGGTATCAGCCGTTCGAAGTCCTGCAGCCACACCTGCAGCGCTGGCTCGACGCCGCGTAGCCCGTAGCCCGGACGAAGTCCGGGGTTGAGCGCGGAATTCGAGGGGCACCCCAGACTGCGTCCGGGCCACAGGGGGTGCTTGTCCCCGCGTTCCCTGCTCGCCACCTTCCGGGTAGGCTGGCCTGCACGAAAAATTCACGACAATTTCTTGGGGATCGATCTCTCATGCCCGCGGCTGGTGGGAACATGAGGCCGGATCGGAAAGAGGGAAGCATGCAGACGATGACGGTCACGCGCGCGGGCGCACGTCCGGTTCCGGCCCGGGCCGGAGTGTTTCAGGCCTTTTCGATGAGCGGCCTGCCAGCGCGCGTACTCGCGCTGCTGATCCTGCTGGTTCCCTTCGCGGCCGAGGCGGCCACGGTGACGAGCTTCTCGCCGCAGGGCGCCGTGCGCGATGTGCGCCAGGTGACGGCGCGGTTCTCCGAGCCGGTCGTGAAATTCGGCGATCCCCGGCTGCCCGATCCCTTCATCGTCGAATGCGCGGCCAAGGGCAAGGGGCGCTGGGCCGACGGCCGCAACTGGGTCTACGACTTCGAATCGGATCTCGCGGCCGGCGAAACCTGCACCTTCAAGCTGGTATCGGAGCTGAAGACGCTGGCAGGAAGCGCCATCACCGGTACCGCCGAATTCTCGTTCGCCACCGGTGGTCCGGCGATCCGTGCCTCGATGCCGTACGAAGGCGCCACGGTCGACGAGAACCAGGTGTTCGCACTGGGTCTGGACGCCGCGGCAACCGACGCCTCCGTCGCGGCGAACGCGTACTGCGCGGTCGAGGGTGTCGAGGAACGCATTCCGCTGGTCGTTCTGAGCGGAAAGGAGCGCGAGGAGATCCTCGAGCAGCGCCGCGTACTCGGCTATGCCTACTACGCGGTGCTGTGGAAGGACGGCGACACCGGCGGCATCCAGGTCACGCACGACGCACTGAAGAAGGCGGAGAAGAATCTGATCGTGGCGCGCTGCTCGCGCCCTCTGCCCAATGCGGCGACATTGAAGCTGGTCTGGGGCAAGGGTGTGGCGACGCAGAGCGGCCTGGAGACCGTGGAGGAGCAGGTGCTGGGCTTTCGCGTACGCGACGCCTTCACGGCGCGCTTCAGCTGCGATCGCGTGAACGCGGGCGCACCCTGTGTTCCCGTGCTTCCGATGTCGCTTTATTTCTCGGCGCCGGTGTCGCGCGAGCAGGCCGCCGCGATCCGGCTCGTCGGAAAGGAAACCCGCAAGCCGAATCTCGGTATCGGGGAGGACAGGTTTGTCGAAAGCGTGAGCTTCGATGCGCCATTTCCGACCGCGCAGCCCTTCGAACTGCAACTGCCGGCGGATTTTCGAGACGACGCGGGACGCGCGCTCGAGAACGGCAGCAGCTATCCCTTGAAAGTTGCGACCGACGAGGCGCCGCCGCTCGCGAAGTTCACGGGCGAGTTCGGCATTCTCGAACGCTCGGAAGGCGGCGTGCTGCCGATCACGATCCGTGATCTGGAAGACCAGCCGACCAACCGCAGGATCGGCGGGCAGGCCAAGCGTATCGAGACCGAGCGCGAGATCCTCGACTGGATGAAGCGTGTCCGCACGGCGATGAACTCGCGCTGGGAAGAGAACACGTTCATCCAGCCCGGTATCGCATCGGTATTCTCGGACGGCGAGGAGGCCACTGAATTCGAGCTGCCGGCGCGCGAAGGCGGCAAGGCCTTCGAAGTCATCGGCATTCCGCTGAAAGAGCCGGGCTTCCACGTCGTCGAGATCGCGAGTCCGCGCCTGGGCGCGGCGCTGCTCGGGGAGAATCGTCCCCGCTACGTTGCGACCACCGCGCTGGTGACCAATCTCGCGGTTCACTTCAAATGGGGCAGGGAAGGCTCGCTGGTGTTCGTGTCGACGCTCGACGGCGCCAAGCCGGTCGCCGACGCCGCCATCCACATCGTCGATGGCTGTGACGCGGCCCCGATCTGGGAAGGCCGCACCGGGGCCGACGGCAGCGTGCGCATCGAAAGCGGCTTGCCGAAGCCGAAGAGCTGGTCGAGTTGCCAGAGCGACGACTCGCATCCGCTGATGGTCAGCGCCCGCAAGGACGACGACTTGTCGTTCACGATGAGCGACTGGAACCAGGGCATCACGCCCGGCGATTTCAATCTGCAGAGCGGGATGTGGGAATCGCAGCAGATCGCGCACTCGGTCTTCGATCGCTCGCTGTTCCGCGCGGGCGAGACCGTGTCGATGAAGCATTTCTGGCGGCAGAAGACCGCCAAGGGTCTCTCGATCCCGGCCGAGCCCCCGAAAGAACTGATCATCGAGCACCAGGGCAGCGGTTCGACGGTGACCCTGCCGCTCAGCTTCGATGCCAAGGGAATCGCCGAGTCGCAATGGGCCATCCCGAAGGAAGCGCGCCTGGGTGAATACCAGGTCCGCTTCTCCGGAGAGGATCTGTCGCAGTCGTCCGGCAGCTTCCGCGTCGAGCAGTACCGCATCCCGCAGATGCGGGCGGTGATAACGCCGCCGGTGGAGCCCGCGGTCGCCGTGACGTCGCTGCCGCTGGACCTCTACGTCGGATACTTCTCGGGCGGTGCCGCCGCCAAGCTGCCGGTAAAGCTGCGGAGCCAGGTGCGACCGCGCGCGTTGACGTTCCCGCAGTACGACGGCTTCAGCTTCGGCGGTGCGCCGGTCAAGGCAGGCATCGTCGAGGGCGGCGACGGCGGTTATTTTCCGGACGAGGGAGAAGAACAGGAATCGACGCGTCCGCTGCCGGCTCAGACCCTGCCGCTGACCCTCGATGCCAATGGTTCGGCACGAACGACCGTGGCGGACCTGCCCGCCTCCGGCGAAGTGCAGGAAGTCTTTTCGGAGCTCGAATACCCGGATGCCAATGGTGAGCTCACCAGCGTGCGCGCCACGGTGCCGCTGTGGCCCGCCAAGCTGATCGTCGGCCTTTCGGGTGATGACTGGGGTGGTACCAGCGACGCGCTCAAGTTTCAGGCCGTCGTGCTCGACCTCAATGGCAAGCCGCTGGCGTCGCAGCGGGTCGAGGTGCAGCTCTGGTCCCGCGTCACGCACTCGTATCGCAAGCGTCTCGTCGGCGGCTTCTACGCGTACTCGCACAGCGAGGAGACGAAGAAGCTGTCGGCGACCTGCCGCGAGAAGACCAACGCGCAGGGCATCGTCAGCTGCTCGGTGGCGCCCGGCGCAAGCGGCCAGATCCTGCTGGAAGCCACCGCCCAGGACGTCGATGGTCGTACGTCACGCGCCGTGGCCACGCGCTACGTCGCCGGCAAGGACGACTGGTGGTTCGCGCAGGCCAACAACGACCGCATGGACCTGATTCCGGAGACGCGCGAAGTGGAGCCGGGCGCCACCGCGCGCGTGCAGGTGCGCATGCCGTTCCGCCAGGCGACCGCGCTGGTGACCGTCGAGCGGGAAGGCGTTCTGCGTTCGTTCGTCACCGAGATCTCGGGCAAGGAACCGGTGATCGAGGTGCCGATCGACGGCGCCGATTCTCCGAACGTCTACGTCTCGGTGCTCGCCATGCGCGGGCGCGTCAGCAACTTCCGGTCGCGTTTCTACGACTTCCTGCGCTGGCTGCATCTGGACCGCTGGTTCAAGCTCGACGGCGGTAGCCCGACCGCGATGGTGGATCTGTCCAAGCCTGCGTACCGGCTCGGCATGACGCGGCTCGACGTGGGCTGGAGCGCGAACCGGCTGAAGGTGGAGGTCAAGCCGGCGCAGGAGTCGTACAAGACCCGCGGCAAGGCGGTGGTGCAGGTGCTGGTGACGCCGGCCGGCGGCGGCGCGATGCCCGCCGACGCGGAGATCGCGTTCACCGCGGTCGACGAGGCCTTGCTCGACCTGCACGCGAACACCTCGGTCAACGTGCTCGAGCAGATGATGCAGCGACGCGGTGCGTCGGTGATCACGTCGACCGCCCAGATGCAGGTCGTCGGCAAGCGGCACTTCGGTCGCAAATCCTTGCCGCCGGGTGGTGGCGGTGGTCGCGGCGCCGTGCGCGAACTGCTCGACAGCCTGCTGCTGTGGAAGGCGCGCGTGCCGCTTGACGCCAAGGGCCAGGCCACGATCGAGGTTCCGCTGAACGATGCGCTGAGTTCGTTCCGGCTGACCGCGGTGGCGAGTGCCGGCCCGGACCGCTTCGGCACCGGCAACGCGAGCATCAGAACGACGCAGGACATCCAGCTGATTTCGGGTGTGCCGCCGCTGGTGCGCGAGAACGACCGCTTCGAGGCGATCTTCACCGTGCGCAACACGACTGCGCAGCCCAAGGACATCGAGGTGGAGGCCGAGGCCATCGCGACGGGATTGAAGGAGCCGCTGGTGCACGCCACGCAGGTGCTGAAGGTTCCCGCGGGTGAAGCGCTGCCCGCACGCTTCGAGATGACGGCGCCGTTCGACGTCTCGCAGGTGACCTGGACCGTGCGCGCCGAGGACAAGGCCGGTGAGCCGCTGGATGCGCTGAAGATCGTCCAGGACGTCGTGCCGGCATTCCCCGTGCGCGTCTATCAGGCCACGCTGTCGCAGATCGAGGGCGCCGCCGAGATGCCGGTGGAGCGCCCGGCCGACGCTATCGCCGGCCGCGGCGGCATCCGCGTGAACCTGCAGGCCTCGCTGACCGCGTCGCTGGATCCGGTGCGCGACTGGATGCGGCTGTACAGCTACACCTGCTACGAACAGATCGCGTCCAAGGCGATCGTGCTCGAAGACCGCGCGATGTGGGACCTCCACATGGCCCGACTGTCGTCGTACCTCGATGGGGATGGGCTGGTGCGGTACTTCCCGTCGCAGATGCTCGAAGGCAGCGACACGCTCACGGCCTATCTGCTCGCCATCGCACAGGAGGCCGGCTGGCCGGTTCCCGAGTCCGATCGCAACCTGATGCTGCAGGGCCTGACCGGCTTCGTCGAAGGGCGCGTGCAGCGCGGCTCGCAGATCCGAATCGCCGACCAGACCGAGCGCAAGCTCGCGGCCATCGAGGCGCTGACGCGCTACGGACGTGGCAACGCGGCCTGGGTGACCTCGCTGACGATCGATCCGAACCTGTGGCACACGTCCGCGGTGATCGACTGGATCGGCATCCTGCAGCGCATCGGCGCGATCCCCGATCGCGACCGCCTGCTCGGCGAGGCCAAGACCATCCTGCGCTCGCGCCTGAACTTCCAGGGCACGACGATGGGCTTCTCGGCCGAGCAGGACGACGCGCTGTGGTGGCTGATGATCTCGGCCGATGTCAACGCCAACCGCGTGATCCTTGCGCTGCTGGACGACATGGACTGGAAGGAGGATCTGCCTCGCATGATGCGCGGCTCGATCGGCCGCCAGCAGAAGGGCCACTGGAACCTGACCACGGCCAACGCCTGGGGCGTACTGGCGACGCGCAAGTTCGCGACGGCGTTCGAGCGCGATCCGGTCGGCGGCGTGACGACGGCATCTCTCGGGCCTGCGCAGCAGAGCAAGGACTGGAAGGACCCGGCCGCGGCGATGCTGGATCTGCCGTGGCCGGAAGGCGCCGGCGTGCTCAAGCTGGCGCATGCCGGTTCGGGCAAGCCGTGGAGCATCGTGCAGAGCCGCGCCGCGCTGCCGCTCAAGGAGCCGTTCTCGTCGGGCTATCGCATCAAGCGCACCGTGACGCCGGTGGAGCAGGCCGTGTCCGGCAAGTGGACGCGCGGCGACACCGCGCGCATCAAGCTCGAGATCGATGCGCAGTCCGACATGACCTGGGTGGTCGTCGAGGATCCGGTGCCCGGCGGCTCGACGATCCTTGGTGGAGGATTGGGCCGTGATTCGCAATTGCTGGCCGAGGGCGAGGAGCGGGAAGGCGAGGCCTGGCCCGCATTCGAAGAGCGGCGCTTCGATTTCTACCGCGCCTACTACGCCTTCGTTCCCAAGGGCGGCTTCAGCCTCGAATACACGGTGCGCTACAACAACGGCGGCCGCTTCATGATGCCGGCGACGCGTGTCGAGGCCATGTACTCGCCCGAGATGCTCGGCGAACTGCCGAACGCGCCGATGCAGGTGGAAGCCGCGCCCTGATGCGCGTGCGTCGCGCCCTCGGGCCGATCACCGCGGCGAGCGTGCTCGCCGGGATGATCGGCTGCGCGTGGCTGGGGCATGCGACGCGCGCGCCGGCGATGCCCTCGTTCTCCGACGTCCACGATCGCTACCAGGCTTCCGAGTCGGTGCTGATGGACCGGCAGGGTCGCGAACTGCAGCGTCTGCGCGTCGACTTCAGCTCGCGGCGGCTGGACTGGACGCCGCTGGCGCAGATGTCGCCGGCGCTGCCGGTCGCCGTGATCGGATCGGAGGACCGGCGCTTTGCTTCGCACGGAGGCGTCGATGTCGTCGCGCTGCTCGGGGCTGCGCGTGATCGTCTGGCTGGCGTGTCGCGACGCGGCGCCAGCACGCTGGAGATGCAGCTCGTCGCGTTGCTGGATCCGGCCTTGCGCGCCAAGGGCGGCCGCCGCGGCGTCCTCGAAAAGCTGAGACAGATGCGCGCCGCTCGCGCGCTCGCGTCGTCGTGGAGCAAGGACGAGACGCTCGAGGCCTATCTGAACCTGGTCGGCTTTCGCGGAGAGAGCGAGGGCATCGCGGCCGCGGCACAGGCCCTGTTCGACAAATCGCCGTCGGGACTGACGGCCGACGAATCGCGGATCCTCGCCGCGCTGCTGCCGGCGCCGCGCGCGTCCTCGCAGCAGGTCGCACGACGCGCCTGCGCCGCGGGCGGCCTGCAGGGCAGGGACTGCGACGCGCTGCGATCGATCGCTTTCGCGGCGCTCGACAACCCGCGTGTATCGACGCTCGAAGCCGGACTGGCGCCGCACCTGGCGAGGCGGTTGCTGCGCACGCCGGGCGAGCGCGTACGCACGACGCTGGACCTCGACGTGCAGACGCTCGCGCATCACGCGCTCGAATCGCAGTTGCGGCGTCTGGATGCGCTGCAGGTGCGCGACGGCGCCGCGGTGGTCGTCGACAACCGCACGGGCGATGTGCTGGCCTACGTCGGCTCCGCGGGCCCCGCGAGCCGCGCTGCGCAGGTCGACGGTGCGCGCGCGCAGCGGCAGGCCGGCTCCACGCTCAAACCCTTCCTGTACGCGATGGCGATCGAGCGCGGGTGGCTCACCGCCGCGTCGCTGCTGGACGATGCACCGGTGGCGCTCGAAGCCGGTCCGGGCCTGTACCTGCCGCAGAACTACGAGCACGACTACAAGGGCCTGGTCAGCGTGCGCACCGCGCTGGCGGGCTCGCTGAACATTCCGGCCGTACGCACCCTGATCATCACCGGCATCGAGCCGTTCCGCGAACGCCTGAACCAGCTCGGCTACGTCGGCGGGCTCACCGAGTCCGGCGAGTACTACGGCTATTCGCTGGCGCTCGGCTCGACCGAAGTCAGCCTGCTCGAGCAGGTCAACGCCTATCGCACGCTCGCCAACGGTGGCCGCTACACGCCGTTGCGACTGTCGCCGGACGAGCCGGTGGCGGACGCAAGGCCGGTGATCTCGGAAGGCGCCACGTGGATCGTGTCGGACATCCTGGCGGATCGCGCCGCGCGCGCCGTGACGTTCGATTTCGACGGGCCGCTGTCGACGTCGTACTGGTCGGCCGTCAAGACCGGCACCAGCAAGGATCTGCGTGACAACTGGTGCATCGGCTATACGTCGCGCTACACGGTGGCCGTCTGGGTCGGCAATTTCGAGGGCGACCCGATGCGCACGGTTTCGGGCATCACCGGTGCGGCGCCCGCGTGGCGCGAAATCCTGGACGGGCTGCAGTCCGGCGCCGCCGCTGCACCGCGCACGCCGCCCGAGGGACTGACGCGCCAGCGCGTGCAGTTCACCGCCAGGACCGAGGGCGACCGCGACGAGTGGTTCCTGGCAGGCACGCAGATGGCGCAGATCACGCCGGCTGTGCGCCGGGCCCCGCGCGCCCGGCTGGCATCGCCCGCCAACGGCAGCCTGATCGCGCTGGACCCGGATATCCCGCTGGATCGCCAGCACGTCGTGCTGCGCGCCGATCCGGCGTCGGCGCGCCTGCACCTGCGCCTGAACCAGCGCGACCTCGGTTCGGCGGCCCAGGCACGCTTCTGGACGCCAATGCCGGGCGATCACCTGCTCGAACTGATCGACGCCGAAGGCCGCTCGCTGGATGCCGTGACTTTCACCGTTCGGCCACCGGCCTGACACACAAACTGGGGGTTCGTCCTCACTTGTGTTTTTTGTGCGGTGCGATCGACAGACGGCCAGCTCCTGCCACCCAAGGACCGACTCTCGCCCACTCCAGCGAGTAGCTTGCGCTCACCTGCAAACAGTGTTTTTCTGGCGGTCTGGTACCGCCGCAAGTAGATGCGGCGGACCGCGGTTCTTATAGACGCCGACCACGTCGGCACACGAGGAGAAGCAATGGACGGAGATCGTGGTTTGACGGCATTGCTGCCGTCGGTGAAGGCATTCATCG
>CAZXXM010000070.1:0-11449 GCA_964644715.1 uncultured Salinisphaerales bacterium | reverse complement strand
CGAGCGTGGAAGACAAGGTCAACCGTTTCGCCGATCGCAGCGCGCACCAGATCTTTCTCGAGCCCGAGGGCCTGAACACGCGCGAGATCTATCCCAACGGCATCTCGACCTCGCTGCCCTACGACATCCAGGAGCGTTTCGTCCGCACGATCCACGGCATGCGGAACGTGCGCATCACGCGACCCGGCTACGCCATCGAGTACGACTACTTCGATCCGCGCGATCTGTACCGCTCGCTGGAGACCAAGTCGATCGCCGGGCTGTTCTTCGCCGGCCAGATCAACGGCACGACGGGTTACGAAGAGGCCGCCGCGCAGGGCCTGCTCGCCGGCATCAACGCCGCACGCAACGCGCAGGAGCGCGAAGCCTGGGTGCCGCAGCGGCACGAGGCCTACATCGGCGTGCTGGTGGACGACTTGGTGACACGCGGCACCGCGGAGCCCTATCGGATGTTCACGTCGCGTGCCGAGCATCGCCTGATGCTGCGCGAGGACAACGCCGACCTGCGGCTTACGCAGGTCGGGCGCGACATGGGGCTGGTCGACGACGCGCGCTGGTCCGCCTTCGAGACCAAGCGGCAGGCCATCGAAGCCGAGCATCTGCGGCTCGAAGCGCGCTGGCTCAAGCCGGCGGAGTTGATGCAGCCCGCGTTCGTCGAGGTCTACGGCGTGCCGCCGACGTCGACGGCCTGCTCGGCGCTGGACCTGCTGCGGCGTCCGGAAGGTTCGACGCCGGTGTTGCGCTCGCTGGGGCTCGCGTCGGCGGACATCGACGAGGCCGTCGCCGAGCAGGTGGAGATCGCGGCCAAGTACAGCGGCTACCTGGCGCGCGCGCAGATCGAGATCGATCGCAACCAGCGCTACGAGGACGCGGCGCTTCCGGCGGACGTCGACTACGCCGCGATCCGCGGCTTGTCGAACGAAGTGCGCGCCAAGCTGATCGCGCACCGGCCGGAGACCGTGGGTCAGGCGGCGCGGATCTCGGGCGTCACGCCGTCCGCGGTATCGCTGCTGCTCGTGCACCTGAAGAAGATCGGGCAGCTGCGACGCAGCGCGTGATCCGGCCCCCGACGTCGCCCGGACGAAGTCCGGGATTCTTGCCCGGTCTGAGAGAGAAACCCCGGACTTCGTCCGGGCTACGGGTTGCTGAATCAGGTGCTGAGCCACCAGTGCAGGCTGGGGCCGTGCTCACGCAGCCAGCGCCGGTGGGTCTCGAAATCCGGCATCTGGCGCGCGACGAGCTTCCAGAAGCGCGGGCCGTGATCGTGATGGCGGACGTGGCAGAGTTCGTGCACCGCGACGTACCGCAAAACCGACGGCGGCGCCATGACCAGGCGCCAGGACAGGCTGATCAGGCCCTGTGCGGTGCAGCTTCCCCACAGCG
Organism: uncultured Salinisphaerales bacterium; assembly: GCA_964644715.1. Taxonomy (GTDB): domain Bacteria; phylum Pseudomonadota; class Gammaproteobacteria; order Nevskiales; family Nevskiaceae; genus Panacagrimonas. The sequence continues at coordinate 10,066 of CAZXXM010000070.1, read as the reverse complement.
TTTTCTGATCGGCGATGCGCGGACCGCTGAAGGTCACGTCCAGCCGTCGAGCTTCTTCGGCGAGCATGCGTTGCGAGTCCAGCATTGCCTCGCGCTTGATCGCCTCGCGCAGCAGGCGCTGCAGGCGTGACGGTTGCGCAAGCCATGTGGGCGGGACGAACAGTTCGATCGCCCGATCGCCGACACGCACGGCGGGTGTACGCGCACGCGTGGCCAGCACCCGCAACGCCACGTCTTCGCCGCGAAGCGGCAGCACATCGGTTCCATCCCACTTGAGCGGAGCGGAAAGTCGTTCCGGGTGTTCGGCGAGCTTGAGCTTGAGCTCGAGAATCTTCTCGCGGATCCAGCCTTCGCGGCTCAGCAGGAAGGCACGCGCCTCGCCCTTCGACACGGAACGCGGAATCGTGAGGCGCACTTCCGACGGCGATCGAACCTCGATGCGGATGCAGCGGGCGCGGGCGCTGACGCGCTCGTCGACGCGATAGGCATCGAACAGCAGATCGAGTTGTCGCGGTGCCGTCATCGTCCGGGGAGCAACAGGGGTGCGGGCAGCTTATTCCTGCTCCCAGGTCGGCGCCAGCGTTGACGAATCGTCGAGGATTCGACCTGAAAACCGCGCGCGGCACGTTCAGGTTCGATGCAAGCGCCATCGAACGGACGGCGATTCAGGACAGGCGATTCAGCGCGTCGAGATCGTTGGCGTTGAGCAGCACGATCTGCTGCTCCTGCGCGGCGCGTTCGCGGTCACCGCGACCGATGCCCAGCAGGCGCAGAAAATACGGAGCCAGCGCGACGCGCACGCGCGTCTCGCGCATGCCGTGCAGCATCCCGTAATCCTGTTCGACGACGCGCTTCTGCGCGGGGCTCAGCTCGGGATGCGGTGCGATGCGGACGGCCACGTCATTGCGCCAGTCCCAGTCGTTCTCGGCGCTGCGCTCGCAGACGCCCAGCAGTTCGGGCAGGCCGCAGATGCGGGACAGCAGGAAGTCGCGATAGCCCTCGTGGCTGACGGACCATGCGCGCGCATGCCAGCGGCCGGCGAACACGAGCACGTGCGGTGCGATCTCCAGATGGCGCGGCTCGGGATGCGTCATCGATTGATAGTCGATGGCGAGTACGCGGCGTTCGCGGATCGCGGTGTTGAGACGCGCGAGTACGCGCACGTCGAACTCGCGTGCCGGCGGCTCGAGCGTTTCGGCCGCGACCATGCCGGAGGCGGCCATCGCCACCGGCAGATCCGAGTCGAGCTCGTGGTTGCGCAGGACCTGCAGATACTCGGCCGCGGTGCCGCGAAGGAACTGCGGCACGAAGACGTCGGTGGGCCGGTACTCGCCGGTGCGGCGATCGCGCAGCAGGTTGCCCGGGGCCAGGCGCAGGTATGCCGCGAGGTCCTTCTCGGCCTTGCCGGTCGAGATCCCGAAGCTGTCTCGCACATCGGCCACGCGAACCTGCCCGCGCCAGATCGCATGCGCCTCGAGGAAGCGGAAGCGCTGGCGCTGGTCCCACGTCGGTTGCTGCGTTTCGGAGTCAGTCATGGGAGAGACCGCAATCTGCATGGAGGTGGAAAAAAAATCGTCACATCGCACAGGAGTGCGTATTTCCACGTCTCGATTGCAACGTGGAGATCGCTTATCCACAAGCTTATCCAGCAAAGCTGGTGATAACTTTCTCGAACATGGACTGCCCGGTTCAAGAATTCGACGGGTAGCCGAGCCGAGCCATCACACCGTCGAGCTCGTCGAGCGAATGGAAGGCGACGCGCAACTCGCCGTGGCCGTCCTTCTCGAGACTGATCGCAACCGGGCAGCCGACGAGATCCGAGAGCTCGCGCTCGAGGCGTTCCCAATCGCCGGGCTTGCCCGCCGAGAACGCGGCCTTGGGACGGCGATGCAGCGCCACCCTGCGTTCGAGCTGTCGCACCGTGAGCTTGTGGCGGATCACCTCGTCCGCGAAGCGGAGCTGCTGGTCGTGCGGCAGCGCTGCGAGCACCTTGGCATGGCCGAGCGGGATGTGGCCCTCGTTGACCAGCGCCGCCACCTGCGGATCGAGGTTGAGCAGGCGGAAGTAGTTGCTGACGTAAGCGCGCGATTTGCCGATGCGCTCGCCGATCTGGTCGTGCGTCAGCTCGAAGGTTTCCCCCAGCCGCTTGAGGCCGGCCGCGGTCTCGATGGGGGAGAGCGACTCACGCTGCAGGTTCTCGATCAGTCCGAGGATGAAGGCCTCGTCCTCGGACAGGTCGTCGCGCACGATCGCCGGGATGTCGTGCAGGCCAGCGAGCTGCGCGGCCCGCCAGCGGCGCTCCCCGGCGAGCAGTTCGTAGCCCCACACGCGCGTGCGCAGCACGATGGGCTGGATCACGCCGGACTCGCGGATCGAGCGCGCGAGTTCCTCCAGCGCTTCCGCATCGAAATGGCGGCGCGCCTGCGTGCTTCCCGGGCGGATCAGGTCGACCGGGATCGTGCGGATCGTGGACGCAGCGTTCGACATGGTGGGGCGGGGGGCTTGGGTCCGGCCGGCATGCCACAATTGGCATGGGCTCAACCTATAACGAGCATTATCGTGGAAGAACACTTCCGGGCCATCATCGAAGCCATTGGAGAGAACCCCGACCGGGAAGGTCTGCTCAAGACGCCGCACCGGGCGGCGCGAGCGATGGAATTCCTGACGCAGGGGTACGAGCAGGATCTCGCCGAGATCGTCAACGACGCCATCTTCGAGTCGAGCAACGACGAGATGGTGATCGTGCGGGACATCGAGATGTACTCGATGTGCGAGCACCACATGCTGCCGTTCATCGGCAAGTGCCACGTGGCCTACCTGCCGGCCGGCAAGGTACTGGGGCTGTCCAAGATCCCCCGCATCGTCGACATGTACGCCCGGCGGCTGCAGATCCAGGAGAACCTGACCAAGCAGATCGGCGAATCGATCCAGCAGGTTACGGACGCCAACGGCGTGGCCGTCGTCATCGAAGCGAAACACCTGTGCGCGATGATGCGGGGCGTGGAGAAACAGAACTCCACGATGATCACCTCCATGATGCTGGGGCGCTTCCGCGAAGATCAGCGTACCCGGCAGGAACTGCTCTCCCTGCTGCGGACCTAGGGCTACACTAGGGGAGGGTGCATCGGTGCCGGTCGGTGCCGCGTATCCCCCTCGAGTCCGCTCCGAGTTTCCTGATCTGCCTGGATGATTCCGGCCCATACCAGACGCCCGCGCGCATGACCCGTCCCGCCCTCGCCAACGTCCGCTTCGGTACGCCGCAACAGGTCGACATCCTGACCGCGCTCGAGCCCGCTGTACGCCGGGAGATGGAAGCGCACGTCTCGCGTCGCCGCCTGTGGTTCCCCAACGACCTGATGCCGGCCGATGCCGAGTCGGGTGCCGAGCGCGAAGCCGAACTGGCGCGGACGCGCGAAGCGGCGCGCGCCCTGCCGGACGTGGTGCGCGTCGCGCTGGCGCTGAATCTGCTCACCGAGGAAGGCCTGCCGCATTTCCATCGTCTGATCGCGGTGTACTTCGGACCCGCATCGCCGTGGAGCGACTGGAATCATCTCTGGACGGCCGAGGAAGACCGCCACGGCTGCGTGATGCGCGACTACGTGCGCGACGCGCGCATCTTCGACATGGGCGCCGTGGAGAAGATGCAGTTCAAGTACATCGAGGCGGGCTTCGAGCCGGAGTGGCAGCAGGATCCCTATCGTCTGCTGGCGTACACCTCGCTGCAGGAGAAGGCCACGCAGATTTCGCACGCGAACACCGGGCGCCTGGCCGCGGGCCGCGAGCCGGCGCTGCAGCGCATGCTCGCCCACGTCGCGGGTGACGAGTCACGGCATTACCAGTTCTATCGCGCGGTGTTCGGCGAGATTCTTCGAGCCGACACCGAGCGCGCGCTCGACTCTCTGCTCAAGGTCACCCTGGGCTTCGAGATGCCCGGTCACAAGATCCCGGGCTTCGCGGAAATGAGCGAGGTGCTGGGCCGCGGCGGCGTGTTCGGAACGCGCCACTACCAGGGCATCGTCGAGGAACTGCTCGAGTATTGGGAGATCGGCTCGCTGACCGGCCTCAGCGCCCACGCGCAGCACAGCCAGGATCGGCTGATGAAGGTGCCCTCGCGTCTGGCGCGCATGGCCGACTACGCCGAGGTCAAGTCGCAGAAGCGGAAGTTCAGCTTCGACGTCATCTACGGGCGCAGCATCGAGTTGTAAGCGTTCCCGAGTTGTCACCACGCGCTGCTGCGCGCGGTTCACGGCGCGTAGACTTCCGCCCTCGATACCAGAGGGCTTTCGCATGCGCACGCTGCAGCAATCACGCGTTCTGATCACGGGAGCCGGCAGCGGCCTGGGTAGGGCCTGCGCGCTCGCATTTGCCGCCAAGGGCGCACGCGTGGCCGTCACCGACATGCGTGGCGACGCCGCCGAAGAGACCGCGAACCTGCTCGAGACCAAAGGCGCCGCTACGGTGGCGCTGGCGCTCGATGTGACGTCCGAGGAGTCGTTCGCGGCGGCCGTGAGCGCGATCCAAGCGGCCTGGGGCGGCATCGACGTGCTGGTCAACAATGCCGGCGTCGCCACCGCGGGTACGGTCGAAGAGTCCCCGATCAAGCAGTGGGACTGGGTGTTCGACATCAACGTACTGGGTTGCGTACGCGGCGCGCGTGCGGTGATCCCGATGATGAAGGCGCAAGCCGGCGGGCACATCGTCAACGTCGCGAGCTTCGCCGGCATCGCCAATCCGCCGGCGATGGCGAGCTACAACGCGGCCAAGGCTGCGGTGATCTCGCTGTCGGAAACCTTGCGTTACGAAACCTTCCCGGACATCGGAGTCAGCGTGGCCTGTCCGTCGTTCTTCAAGACCGACCTGGTGAACACCAGCAAGGTCGGGCTCGCGGCGGGCGAGAAGCAGACCGCGCCGCAGATGATGCGGATCGTCGAGCGGATGATGGAGAAAGCCAGCGTCACCGCCGAGGACGTGGCGGGCGAGATCGTCGATGCCGTCGTGTCGAATCGCTTCCTCGTGATGCCGCATGCGGATGCCCGCTCGCTGTGGCGGCTCAAGCGGCTCTCCCCCGAGTTGTACTTCCGCAAGGCTCAAAAGGCGACGGCAAGCTTCCTGACGAAGCGCTAACCGTAGATACCGGAAGAAGTCCGGGGGCTGCGCCACCTATTTCGATCGACATCCCGGACTTCGTCCGGGCTGCGGGTGGACCTCGAAGCTCCTGCACCTGCGCCCTTTAGGGCCTGCGCAGCAGCCATGTCCTGAACGCATCGAGCGCGGCAGCATCGGTTCCGCAGACGCGGCGCGGCAGGTCCTGGACCCGGCCGACGACGATGAAGCGATATGATTTCGACACGCCCGACGTCCGCTCGGGCTCGATTCCTGACGAGGATCCCGATCGCCCGCGCGATCTTTGCCACGACAGCACCCCGCACGTCCGATTCCAGATGAGCCTGATCGACCGACTCCGTACCCGCATCGATGCGCTCGCCACCGGTGCGCTGAGCGCTGCCGGTGACGATCGTCTGTCGTTCAAGGCCGAAATTCCGGCCGGCGTGTTCGGCTCGATCCTCAAGCTCGACGTGACGGTGGACACCGAGGCGCACGGTGACGGCGAGCGCGTGCGGCTGCGCGCGCACGTGCAGACCAACTTCGCATCGGTGCTCAAACCCATGCTCGCGGCGCCGCCGGCGCCGCCCAAGCCGCGTCGGCGCGGTGGCAAGAAGGAAAGCAGCGCCTCGCGAGCGCTCGCGCCGGCCGCGTCCTTCGTCGGGCACCTGGCCAGCCGCGGCGTGCGTCGCGCGTTCGCCAATCCGCTGGTGCAGCGACTTGCCGAACCGCTGATGAAACATGACCTCAACAGCTGGATCGAGATCAGCGCCTCCACCGCCTCGCTCGATCGCGGCGCTCACGATCTGATCCCGAAGAGCGACAAGCTCGAATCGATGGGCATCCGGCCCGCCCGGCACGAGGGTCCGCACGTCGAGAGCTGGTCCGGCATGACCGCGCAGGGGACCGCGCAGGTCTCCACCCTGCAGATCGACAAGAAGAGCCTGCCGAAGAATCTGCAGAAGCGGCTCGGCGACCAGCCCTTCAACCTGGCCGCGATGATCATCAACACGATCGAGGAGAAATAGCCTGACGCAGCCGATGCCGGCGGTGAGCGCCGACGGCAGGCCGCTGCCGCCGACGGCGTTCTGGCGGCTGGACCGGCAGCGCTCGCGCGAGGTGCTGGCGCTGGCCTTGCCGATCATCGCCGCGATGACCTCGCAGAACGTGCTCAACCTCGTGGACACCGGGATGGTCGCCCACCTGGGTCCGGCGACGCTCGCCGGCGTCGGTCTCGCTTCGTTCTTGAACTTCATGGCGGTGGCGTTCATCACCGGCCTGTCGTCCGCGGTGCAGGCCATGGCCGCGCGGCGGGTCGGCGAGGGCAAGCACGACGAGACCGCGATCCCGCTCAACGGCGGAATCCTGTTGTCGGCCGCGCTCGGCATTCCGCTGGCCGCGCTGCTGATCTGGCAGGCGCCTAACATCCTGCACCTGCTCAACGACGATCCCGAAGTGGTTGCCGCCGGCACCACCTACCTGCAACTGCGCCTGCTCAGCATCGTGGCGATCGGCGTGAATTTCTCGTTCCGCGGTTACTGGAGCGCGATCAAGCTCGCACGCCTGTACATGTTCACGCTGGTCGGTATGCACAGTTTCAACATCGCGCTGAACTACTGCCTGATCTTCGGCAAGTTCGGCTTCCCGGAGATGGGCGTGACGGGGGCCGGCATGGGCACCAGCATCTCGATCTTCGTCGGCACGATCACCTACTTCGTCCTCGGCTGGCGCCATGCTCGTCCGGCGGGCTTCCTGGCCCGCCGCCCGAGCCGGGAGCAGTTCAAGAACCTGCTGCGCCTGGGCCTGCCGTCGTCGATCCAGCAGCTGTTCTTCGCGGCCGGCTTCACGGTGCTGTTCTGGATCGTCGGACAGGTGGGTACGCGCGAGCTGGCGGTGGCCAACGTGCTGATCAACATCTCGCTGGTCGCGGTGCTGCCGGGCGTCGGCTTCGGCCTGGCGGCGGCGACGCTGGCGGGCCAGGCGCTCGGACGATGCGATCCGGTCGACGCCCATCGCTGGGCCTGGGACGTATGCAAGGTCGCCAGCGTGCTGCTCACGTTCATCGGGTTGCCGATGCTGCTGTTTCCCCGCGGCATCCTCGGCCTGTTCCTGCAGGATCCCGGGCTGATCGATCTGGGCGCGTTCCCGCTCCGCCTGATCGGCGCCGGCATCATCATCGATGGCGTCGGCCTGGTGCTGATGCACGCCCTGTTCGGCGTGGGCGCGGCGCGGCTGGTGATGGGCGTGAGCGTCGGCCTGCAATGGCTGTTGTTCCTGCCGATGGCCTACTTCCTCGGGCCGGTATGGGGTCTGGGGCTGTCGTCGATCTGGCTGGCGATGACCGCCTATCGGGGTGTCCAGTCGCTGGTGCTGGCCTCGGTCTGGCAGCGGCGCCGGTGGGTACTCAGCCGCGTATAAACTTCCGGCACGGTGCCGCGTTTCGCACCGTGCCGTGTCATCGGGGGGCGAAGCGACCGCAGCAGGCCCGTTTCATTCAACGACCCTCGGGGGAGCGTCGTCATGAGGGAGTACGAATTGGCGCCGTCGCCGGCGATGACGCAGCACGATCCCGCACCGGAGCCGTTCGAGTTCACCGGCGACGGCGGCGAATACTTCCGCATCTGGATCGTGAACATCACGCTGACGATCCTGACGCTCGGCATCTACTCGGCATGGGCCAAGGTGCGCCGGCTCCAATATTTCAGCCGTCATACGCGCCTGGCCGGCAGTGTCTTCGACTACCACGGCAAGCCGCTGTCGATCCTGATGGGTCGCGTGATCGCGATCGGGCTGTTCGCCGTCTACAGCTTGGCAACCGCGATACCCGGACCCCTGACCCTGGTGGCGCTGTTGATGCTCGGTGGCCTGATGCCGCTGCTGCTGCGCAATTCGTTCCGGTTCCGCCTGCGCAACACCAGCTATCGCGGGCTGCGCTTCTCGTTCCGCGGCACGGTGGGCGAGGCCTACGTGACCTTCCTGTTGTTCGGCATCCTGACGTTCGGTACGGCGTACCTGCTGGCGCCGATGTTTCACCAGCGGATGAAGGCCTACCAGCACGGCTTTTCGTGGTTCGGACGAACGCAATTCCAATTCGATGCCGGGATCGGGGCGTTCTTCAGGATCTATCTGGCCGTTGCCGGCATCTTCCTGCTGGCGCTCATCGGCGGAGCAGTCGCATTCGGTGGCCTGATCGCCGGCGCGGCGTCGATGTCCGGCGAGGGTGAGGAACTGGATTTCGCGATGATGCTGCCGGTGATCCTGGGGGTGTTCGCGTTGTTCTTCGCCGCATGGCTGATCGTCACGCCGCTGTTCCAGGCCCGCATCGGCAATCTGGTGTGGAACCACACGCGACTGGGCGAACATCGCTTCGAGAGCCGCCTGCGCTTCTGGCCGCTGCTTGGGATCGGCCTGAGCAATTTCCTGCTCGTGCTGATCACGCTCGGCCTGTACATGCCGTGGGCGGCCGTGCGCGTCGCGCGCTACCGCGCCGAGTGCATGCGGATGCTGCCGGCATCCCCGCTGGATCAGTTTCTCGCCGATGCCGCGGTGGATGCGACCGCTACCGGCGAGGAGACCGCCGAACTGTTCGACGTCGACATCGGCCTGTGACGCCGGCCGGCCACTACTACGACGGGCGCACGGCTACCCAGCATCGCGTCCGGCTACTGCCGGTACGCGGCCAGGTCTGGGTGCGAGGCGAGGGCTGGGAGCGGCACGAACCGATCGAGCAGGTCCAGATCGGCGAACGTCTGGGAATCGCAGCGCCGCGCGTCATCCGCTTCGCCGATGGGGCGACCTGCGAGGTCATCGACGATTCCGCGTTCACGGAATGGCTGGATGCCATCGGCCATTCGGAAAGCGCGGTGGACCTGATCCAGCGCAGCTGGGTGTTCGCGATCGCCTCGCTGGCGATCGTGGTCGCCGCCGCGTTCGCTGGATATCGCTGGGGACTTCCGTGGATGGCCGGGCGACTCGCGGAGCGCGTGCCGGACGCCGTCGTGGTGCTGCTCTCGGACCAGACGCTCGAGCTGCTCGACGACCACCTGCTCGGGCCGACGTCGCTGGACGCGTCGCGCCAGCAGGTTCTCGCCGCACAGTTCGCGCGACTCGGCGCCAGCGATCGCGCGCAACTGCTGTTCCGCGCAGGACCCGAGATCGGGCCGAACGCGATGGCGCTGCCGGACGGCCGCATCGTGCTGATCGACGAGCTGGTCGGCCTGGCGAAGAACGACGAGGAGATTCTCGCGGTGCTCGCGCACGAGCTCGGCCATGTCGACCGCCGCCACGGTCTGCGACTGATGATCCAGAGCAGCGTCGTCGGTGCTTTCGTCGCGTGGTGGATCGGTGATTTCAGCCCGCTGATCGCCGGCGCTCCGGCGGCGATGCTGCAGGCCCGGCATTCGCGCGCGCTCGAGCGCGAAGCCGATGCCGACGCATCGCGCCGGCTCGAGGCCCTGGACATCGAGCCCTCGCGTCTCGCGGACATGCTGGAACGTATCGCGGCGGAGCACGGCGAATCGGTGTCGGACGGCGAGGGGAACGCCTGGACGGACTATCTCGGTTCGCATCCCGCCACGCGGGATCGCATCCGCGCGTTGCGCACACCGCCCCCGTCGTTGCCCCCCCGGAGGGCCCGGGACCCCGGGGGGGGCGGCAACAGCCCCGGCCGGGCGGAACTTTTCTTGTGCTGGGCCAGGCCGCGGTTGTATTTCCAGACGATGGCCAGGTACTGCGTGACGTGGACCATGCCCATCGCCGCGAAGCCGAGGGTGAAGTCCCAGCCGTGTACGAGCGCCGCGGTCACGGGGTTGGGGACGTAGGCCAGGTACAGCATGCCGAAGGCGAGCGCGACGAACACCAGCTTGGTCGGGCTGATCCAGTACCCCCGGGCGCGGCACCAGGCGAGGTAGACGAGGTACGCCGCCGTGGCGGCGAGGGCGAGGCCCAGGGTCGCCATTTCGAG
>CAZXXM010000069.1:0-11458 GCA_964644715.1 uncultured Salinisphaerales bacterium | reverse complement strand
ACTTCCAGTCCGGTCTCGCTGGCTTCCAGCGCCGTGGTGCTGGAGACGACGGCCTGCTTGAGCGCCTTGACCCTGGCGGCGCCCGACTGCACGCCGAGCCAGGCATCACGCACGCTGCGCTCGACCGCCCGCAATGTGCCTTCGCGCTGCGCCAGCACCTGCTCACGCGTCGCCTGCGCCTCGTTGACGCGCGAGCGCGTGGCGAGGCCCGCGAAGATCGGCAGCTTCACCTGGACGCCGAGCGTCTCGGTATCCAGCTCGCCGGTGAAGCGGGCGCCCTCGGCGTCGGTGTTCTGGTACTGCGCCTGGGCGCCGACCGTGGGCAGGTGCCCTGCGCGGGCCACGTCCACGCCTTTGGCGGCGATGTCGGCCTGCAGGCTGGCGGCGACGAGATCGAGATTGCTGTTGCGCGCCGTGGCCAGCCAGGGATCGACGGACGCGGGGTTCGGCAGGCGCAGCGGAATCTCGTCCTGCAAGGTCGCGGTGCCGAACTCGCCGGGGCCGGTGATCTCCCTCAGCGCCTCGCGCGCCGACGACAGCTGCTGCTCGAACGCGATCTCCTGCGCCACCGTCAGGTCGTAGCGGGCCTGCGCTTCCTGCACGTCGGTGATCGCGGACAGGCCGACGTCGAAGCGGCGCTGCGCCTGGTCGAGCTGGCGTTCGAGCGCGGATTTCTCGGTGCGCGCGAAGCGCAGGTTGTCGTCCGCGGACAGCACGCCGAAGTAGATTTCGGTCGTGCGCAGCACCAGCGCCTGCGCCGCCGCCTGGTAGCGCGCCTGCGCCAGCGCCACCTGGTCGCCGGCCTGGTCGTAGCGCTTGAACGCGGCCCAGTCGAACAAGGTCTGGTCGAGCGTGACGGTCAGCGCCTTGAGCGTGCTGTCGCGATCCACGTCCGATTCCGGACCGCCGCCGAATCCCTCGGTGCCTTCCTCGTGCTGATCCTGGTAGCCATACGCGCCGTTGAGTTGCGGCAGCAGCGCGGCGCGCGCCTGCGGGCGGGCCTCGACGGCGGCGTCGCGGCCGTGGCGCGCCGCCTGGAACTGCATGTCCTGGTCGAGCGCCCGTTCGTACACGCGGCTCAGATCGTTGGCGCCGGCCGCGCCGCAGCAGGCACCCAGTGCGAAGGCGAGCAGCAGCCGCGACACGGCATTCATCGAGGCCCTTCTCGGACGAGAAGACGCGGGGTTCGGGGGCGTGCTCATGGGCGGACGTCGAGGCGCGGGGAAATTAGTGTACCGAGTAGTTCTGTAAATGCGATAGGCAAGGCCGGCGGCCCGCGTACCATAGTCCGCGAAGGCCCGGGGCGAGCAGATCGAACGAGACCGCGCGGCCATTCGACCTGCCCCAATGGACTACGACTTCTACCTGGCTTCGCGCTCCCCGCGCCGCGTGCAGCTGTTGCGCGAGGCGGGATATCGCTTCGACTGCCTGCCCGCGGACGTGCCCGAGATCGTCCGGCCCGGTGAGTCGCCGGCCGATTTCGCGCGCCGGCTGGCGACGGACAAGGCCGGTGCCGTGAGCCGGCAGCTCGATGGCGGCCGCGCGCTGCCGGTGGTCGGGGCCGATACCGACGTCTCCATCGACGGGCAGATTCTCGGCAAGCCGCGGGACCGCGCCGACGCGGTGGACATGCTGCTGCGGTTGTCCGGCCGCGCGCACCAGGTGCACACCGCCGTCGCCGTTCGACGCGGCGTCGAGCAGGCCATCGACTGCACCTGCACGGAGGTCTTCTTCGGCCGCATCACGCGCGCGGAGGCCGAGGCCTACTGGGAGAGCGGCGAGCCCGCGGACAAGGCCGGCGCCTACGCGATCCAGGGCCTGGCCGGCCGCTGGGTGCGCGAGATCCGCGGCAGCTACAGCGGCGTCGTCGGCCTGCCGGTGTTCGAAACCATGGAGCTGCTGCGCCGCTTCGGCGTCGAGCCGGGATTGCCGCGATGACCCGGGTCCGTGTGCCGTCCCCGCGACGAAGGCAAGGTGTAGTCCGGACGAAGTCCGGGGTTCCGTCCGGTGTGCGGGGGAAAACCCCGGACTTCGTCCGGGCTACGTTGGTGGCGGCCGAATGAGTACCGAAATCCTCGTCAACATCGGGCAGCAGGAAACGCGCGTCGCGCTGGTCGAGGGCGGGGCGGCGCAGGAGATCTACCTGCACCGGACCTCGCGCCACGGTCTGGTCGGCAACATCTACAAGGGCACCGTGCAGCGCGTGCTGCCCGGCATGCAGGCGGCCTTCATCGAGATCGGCCTGGAACGCACGGCCTTCCTGCACGTGGCCGACATGCTCGCGCTGCCGACCGGACAGGGCGATGGCGAGACCACGCGGGTCGACACCCCGCGCCAGCTGCCGCCGATCCAGACCCTGCTGCACGAAGGCCAGGATGTGCTGGTGCAGGTGCTCAAGGATCCACTTGGCAGCAAGGGCGCTCGGCTGACGACCTTGCTCTCGGTGCCGTCGCGCTACCTCGTGCTGCTCCCTTACGAGCCGCACTGCGGCGCCTCGGCGCGCATCGAGGACGAGGCCGAGCGCGCCCGCCTCAAGCAAGTGGTGGCCAAGATCTCGGGCGAACTCGCGCCGAAGTTCGGCGTCATCGCACGCACCGCCGCCGAGGGCGTCGAGGAGGGCCCACTGGCCGCCGACCTGCGCTTCCTGCTGCGCCTGTGGACCGGCATCAGCGAGCAGGCGCGCCTGGCCGGGCCGCGCAGCATGGTGCACGGCGATCTGCCGCTGTCGATGCGCATCCTGCGCGACCTGCTGGGCACCGACGTCGAGCGCGTGCGCATCGACAACCTCGACGAGTTCAAGCGCGTGCAGCAGTTCGCGCGCGTGTTCGTGCCGGGCGCCGCCGCGCGCATCGAGCACTACGAGGGCGCCGCGCCGATCTTCGACCTGTACGGGGTCGAGGACGACATCGACCGCGCGCTCGGCCGCAAGGTGGATCTGAAATCCGGCGGACACCTGATCATCGATCAGACCGAGGCGATGACGACGGTCGACGTCAACACCGGCGCGTTCACCGGGCATCGAAATCTCGAGGAGACCATCCTCAAGACCAATCTCGAGGCCGCGCAGTCGATCGCGCGCCAGCTGCGCCTGCGCAACCTGGGCGGCATCATCGTGCTGGACTTCATCGACATGCGGAACGTCGATCACCGCGTGCAGGTCATGCGCGCGCTGGAGAAGGAGCTCAAGCGCGACCCGGCGCGCACGCACGTCTACGACTTCTCGCCGCTGGGTCTGGTCGAGATGACGCGCAAGCGCTCGCGCGAGTCGCTCGGCCACATCCTGTGCATGCCCTGTCCGACCTGCGAGGGCCGCGGCAGCATCAAGACCGTCGAGACGCTGTGCCACGACATCGTGCGCGAGGTCAGCCGCGCCTCACGCCAGTTCGAGGCCCGGCACTTCCTGGTGCTGGCGGCGCCGGCCGTGGTCCAGCGCCTCACCGAGGATGCGGCGATGGGCCTGGCCGAGCTCGAGGCCACGCTCAACCGGCCGATCCGCCTGCAGGCCGAGGGCTCGTACCACCCCGAGAGCTTCGACGTCGTACCGCTCTGAGCGACCGCGCGTCGGACGCTGCAGCCCGCCGGGGTTCATCCGTCGGTGCTTTGCTGAACGTGCGGACCCGCACCCGTAAACTTGCCGTCGTGATGATCTTGCCGCCCTCCCGTCCCGTGCCGAACCCGGTCCGCGCTCCGATCAGATGGAGCGCGTAAGGCGTCGGTGGTGGACCGCGGCCGTCACGCTGGTGGCCCTGGTGCTCGTGATCGGCGCGCTGATCACGGCCATCTTCCAGCTGGTGATGCTGGTGGCGCCGGGCTATCGCGAGGATCTAGCGGACTACGTGTCCCACGTCGCCGGCCAGCCCGTCGAGATCGGCGGCGTGAGCCTGGGCTGGCGCGGCCTCGCGCCCAGGCTGGATCTGACCGACATCACGCTGTACGGCGACGACGAGGAATCGCCGGCGCTGTCGGCCGAGCGGCTGCGCATCGGCTTCGGCCTGTCGCGGCTGCTGCACGGCGACACCACGCCCAACCGCGTAGAACTGTCCGGCGTGGAACTGTTCGCGCAGATCGACGAGCACGGCAAATTCAGCCTGCGCGGACTCGATACCACCGGGATGCCGGCGCGCGGTACGCAGGCCTGGCTGCGCCAGCTCGGCCGCTTCCAGAGCGTACGGCTCAGCCGCTGCGAGCTGCTGCTCGACGACGCACGCCTGCGCGGCCCCAATCCGCGCTTCCGGCTGGTCGATGCCGAGATCCGCTTCATGAATGGCCGGGGAGAGGCCTCGGCGGAGCTGTCGCTGCCGCCCACGATGGGATCGAGCGTGGTCTTCGAAGCGGAGATGCAGGGTGACCTCGAAAAGCCGGAGACCTGGCTCGGCCGCTGGAACGCGAAGCTCGAAGGCCTGACGGCGCTGCCCTGGCTGGATTCGATGCTGGCCGAGGACGCATCGGTGCATTTCGAAGACACCGAGATGGTCGTCGACGGCATGCTCGAACGCGGGCAGATCGGCTCGATCAACCTGCGCCTGGACGCCGATGCCGTGAACGGCCGGCGCGGCACGCGCGAGGCGAGTCTGGAGGACATCCGCCTGGCGGCCCGGCTCGCGCCGCAGGCGCAGGGCTGGCTGCTGGACATCGGACGGCTCGAGGTTTCCGGCGCGCAGGGCCCGTGGCCGACGACGCAGGCCCGCGTGCGCTACAGCCGCGAAGTCGCGCCCGGTGCGAGCGACGGAAGCGGCATGCTGCCGCACGTCGAAGCCGAGGCCTCGTATCTCAACCTCGCCGACCTCGCGCCGTGGATGGGCCTGCTGCCGAGCGACGGGATCGGCGCGGAGTCCGGCCGCCTCAGCGGCCTGTCCGGCGCAGTGCGAAGGCTGGTGCTGCGCTGGGACGGCGCACCGGACACGTCGATGCCGCGCTTCAACCTGCGCGCCGACCTCGACGGGCTGGCCCTGGCCACCGGCCCGCAGACGCCCGGGTTCGAGGGCCTGTCGGGGGAATTCTCCGCCTCGGAGAACAGCGGCCGCCTGCGGCTGCGCGACATGCCCTTCGGCCTGCGCTTCGCGAAGGTGTTCAGCCGCACGGTGTCGTTCGACAGCGTGTCGGGCGAGCTGGCGTGGACGCGGACCGGCGAGGGTTGGGACATCCAGCTGCCGAAGTTCGGCTGGCAGCTCGACGGCAGTCGCGGCGAAGGCGCGATGCAGCTGTTCGTGCCGCGCGGAAGCGAGGGCTCGCCGCGCATCAAGCTCGACGCGCGGTTCTCGGCCGTCGACGTGACGCGCATGAAGGCCTACATGCCCGCGTTCTGGCCGGACAATCTCCGCGAATGGCTGCAGCGCGCGATCGTTGCCGGCCGCGCGCCGGCCGCGCGGCTGCGCATCGAAGGCGCGCTGTCCGATTTCCCGTTCGTCGATAAGAACGGCCTGTTCGCGCTCGACATCGATGCAGCCGACGCCAAGCTCGCGTTCGCGCCGGACTGGCCGGCGATCGAGAAGCTGTCGGCGCATCTGGAATTCCGTGGCAACAGCCTGGCGATCCGCGGCGACTCGGGCACCGTCACCGGCAATCGTGTCGAGCACGTCGAGGCCTTGATTCCCGATCTGCACGAGCCGCAGCTGAGCGTCAGCGGCGAGGTGCAGGGCGACGCCGGCCGCTTCTACGACTTCCTGCGCGCCTCGCCGCTGGCGCCCCAGCTCGCCGGCCTGCTCACACGCACGACGGCCAGCGGCGACTCGGTCGTGCGGCTCGACCTGGACATCCCGCTCAAGCACGCGCACGACACCCAGGTCGCCGGCGAGATCCAGTTGCGCGGCGTGCGGCTGGACGTCAACGGCCTGCCGGAACCCGTGCTCGACGTCCGCGGCGAGATGGTCTTCGACAATCACTCGGTCAGCTCCGAGGCGCTCACCGGCCAGATGTTCGGAACCGAAGTCAGCGCGAGCCTGCGCCAGGAAGAGGACGACGTGCTGCGCCTGCGCGGCGGCTTCGAGTTCGTCGCCAGCGCGGCCGGCGAAGGCGTCAGCCGGCTGCTGCCGGTGTTCCTGCGCAAGGGCATGGAAGGTCACAGCCTGTGGCAGGCCGTCGTGCCGCTGACGGGACCGAACGCCGGAAGCGTGCGCCTGAGTTCCAACCTTCAGGGCATCACGGTGAAGCTGCCGCAGCCGATCGTGAAGAGCGCCGACGCGGCCTGGCCGATCACGGTGGACCTGGTTTCGGAGCGCGCCTTCCCGCTGCGCGTGAGCCTGGAGATCCAGGACCGGCTCGGGGCCGACCTGGCGTTCACGCGGGAGGCCAACGGTGGCATGTTCCTGCAGCGGGGCCGGCTGCGGGTGGGTGCGGGTTCGAGTCCGCACGCGGGCGAGGACGGCCTGTTCATCACCGGCACCGTGAGCGATCTCGAACCGATCTCCTGGATCGACGCGATCAACGACGGCGCGCGCAAGGATCCGCAGGACGCGCTGGCGCAGGCGCCGCCGGTGCCGGCGCTGAGTGCCGAACTGAACGTCGGCACCTTGTGGCTCGGTGCGCAGCGCATCGAGGGCGTGCGCCTGGCGCATCAGCCGGCGCCGGGTGGCTGGTCCACCCGCGTGACCGGCAACGGGGCGCAGGGCGAGCTTGGATTCCGCAACGGCGCGGACGGCGGCACGATCACCGGCCGCTTCCAGCGCGCGCAGTTCGTCCCGCGGCGTGTCACCGAGGGGGCGGCCAAGCGCGAAGAAGAGGAGCAGAGCAAGCGCGAGCCCGCCGATCCGGGCCGCCTGCCGCGCATGGATCTCGAGATCGAGGATCTGCGCGTCGGCGCGGCGGAGCTCGGTCGGCTCGAATTCCGCACGCAGCGCATCAGCGACGGTCAGCGCATCGATACGCTGCGCACGACCGGGCGTGGCGGCTTGATCGACGCGCGCGGCGAATGGCGCCGCGTCGCCGAACGTTCGTCCGCCGATCTGCAGTTCTCGGTGGAGACCGACGCGGTGGACGAACTACTCGAGGGTTTCGGTTACGCGCCCAGCCTGAGGGCCAAGAAGAGCCGCTTCCGCGGCACGATGAACTGGCCGGCCACGCTGCCGGGCGCGCCGCGCGGCATCCGTCCCTCGGCGGGTGACGGCTATCTGGAAGTCGACGTATCGAAAGGCGCGCTGCGCCAGGTGGATCCAGGCGCGGGCCGCGTGCTCGGACTGATCAACTTCTGGGCCTTGCCGCGGCGCCTGACCTTGGATTTCGGCGATGTCGTGTCCGACGGCCTGGGCTTCGACGAGATCAAGGGCCGCTTCAACGTCGCCCAGGGCAACGCCGTCACCGACAACCTCGACATCGACGCACCGTCGCTGAAGATGGAGGTCCGCGGTCGTGTCGGCCTGTTGGCGCGCGACTACGACCAGCGCGTGAGCGTCTACCCCGACGTGTCGGCCGGCGTGACCCTGGGGGCGTTGCTGCTCGGAGGACCCGCCGCCGGCGTGCTTGCCCTGATCGCGCAACAGGTGCTGGACGGGCCGCTCGACCAGGTCGGGCAGCTCAGCTACCGGCTCACCGGCAGCTGGGAAGATCCGCAGGTGGTCCGCGAGGAACATGGTCTGATTCCCGGCGGATCGCCCGCCCTGCCGCTGCCCGCCAACGCCATGCCGCCCGCCGGAGCCACGCCATGAGTGCCGTCGCCGCTTTGCAGATGAACTCGGGCGACGACGTCGCCGCGAATCTGGCCGCCGCCGCGCGGCTCGTGGAATCCGCCGCTGGCGGCGGCGCGCTGCTCGCCGCACTGCCCGAGAACTTCGCGTTCATGGGCGCACACGAGACAGCCAAGCTCGCGCACGCCGAGCCCGACGGGCATGGACCGATCCAGGATTTCCTCGCCGACTGCGCCCGCCGGCACGGCATCTGGCTGGTTGCCGGCACGGTGCCGGTCGCGGTGCCCGGCGATCCGCAGCGCGTGTACGCGGCGAGCCTGGTGTACGACGCGCAGGGGAACCGCGCGGCCCGCTACGACAAGATCCATCTGTTCGACGTCGACGTGCAGCGCGACGGACGCAGCGAGCGCTATCACGAGTCCAAGCACATCGCGGCCGGCGACTGGAAGCCGGTGACGGTCGATACGCCGGTGGGGCGGCTCGGCCTGTCGGTCTGCTACGACGTCCGCTTCCCCGAGCTATACCGGGCGCTCGTCGACGAGGGTGCGCAGCTGTTGTGCACCCCGGCGGCATTCACGGCGCGTACCGGCGAGGTTCACTGGGACATGCTGCAGCGGGCGCGCGCGGTGGAGAACCTGTGCTACGTCGTCGCCCCGGCGCAGCACGGCACGCATCCCGGCGGGCGCAGCACTTGGGGGCACGCAATGGTGGTCGATCCCTGGGGCGAGGTGCTCGCCTGCGAGCCTTCCGGCGACGCGGCCGTGATGGGCCGCGTGGATCTCGAGAAGCAGAAGGCGCTGCGCGCCAGCTTTCCGGCCCTCACTCACCGCCGAAATCCATAGCCCGTAGTCCGGACGAAGTCCGGGGTTTTTCCCGGCGAGGAGCACTACTCCCGGACTTCGTCCGGGCGACGTGTCCTCATCTCCTGGTCCAGTCCTAGTCCAGCGGACCGCGGCTGGGCCGGAGCAGCGTGCGGGTCAGCGCGGCCAGCACTTCGAGGGCGAGGATCACGCACAGCATCAGCGTGAAGCCCGCGATGACCGCCTCGGTGTTCAGCAGCAGGCCGAACGAATAGTTGCGGCGCGTCTCTTCCACCAGCTCGCGATCGGCGCGAGACGCCAGGAATATCAGCTGCTGAGGCAGCGCCGTCTGCAACTGCCCCCGCTCGTTGGCGAAGCGCTGGAACCGCCGGTACATCTTGTCGATCGCGTCGCCTTCCATGTTGAAGGTCGGATCGTCGCTGCGCTTGTGCTTGAGGATCAGCTCTTCCATCGAGCCGTTGTGAAACTGGTCGGCAATATCCTGAAAGGGTTTGAGATTGGTCTGAACCTCGATGAAGTGTGCGTCGAGGCGTTTTTCATATTGATCGACGAAGTTCGGCAGCTGGATGCCGACCAGCAGGGTGGCCGCGGCGATGGCGATGAACAGCAGGCGGGTGACGAAGCTCATGTCGCGATACTCCCTGGAACGGCCGCGGGCTTCCAACTCGAGCCCGGCCTGGAACAAGCTTTTTCGGAAACGATGAAGCTGCCCTGAACTCGCCGCGGGATTCGGATCGGCCCGATCGCGAGGGCTTCCCGACGAAGAGCCCCGCCAGCGAGATGACGCTGCGCCTAGCGTACGCTCCCTGGCCCGTCGTGCCAGGACAAGTCGCTGTGACCCGAGGCGAGTTTGCGAAACCCCGGAGAACCCGTCCTCCGGTGTCACCAGGGAACGCGCGACGAGGCCCGCGGTCCTTAGCGGGCGGCGGTCCGATGGACGGCGAAGTTCTTTCGATGGACTTGGAACGGCTCTTGGATGTCGTGGTACACCACGGGCGACGCAGCACCGCGTCCGTCACTTGAAAAGGGAGCGAACAGCGCCATCCTCGGCAGGCGGGATTTCGGAACCCAACCGGTTCGCCCCGCGCTAGACTGGAACCCATGAGCGACACACCCCGAATCCCTCCGGGCTCGGAACTCGACAATGTCGTCGAGGCGGCCAAGCCGAAGACCAAACAACCCCCGATGTTCAAGGTTGTGGTGGTCAACGACGACTTCACGCCGATGGAGTTCGTGGTCCAGGTTTTGCAGCAGTTCTTCCACCACACCCGTGAAACGGCGGTGCAGATCATGCTGCATGTCCACACCAAGGGTCGCGGCGTTGCCGGGGTCTATCCCGCCGAGATCGCCGAGACCAAGACCGCGCAGGTCAATGCCTACGCGCGCCAGCATCAGCATCCCTTGCTGACCGTGCTGGAAAAAGCCTGATGAACCCATACGACTCGTTCATGTTGGATCCCAAGGGAGCCGATCATGCTGTCTGACGAACTTCAAAAAGCGCTGGATGCCGCGTTCCTTGCCGCCCGAGGCGAAGGCCACGAGCTGCTCACGGTGGAGCATCTGCTGCTGGCCCTGCTGTCCGATGCCAACGTATCGGAGGTCCTGACCGCCAGCGGGGCGGACCTCGAGAAGCTCGAGCAGCAGCTGCGCGACTACATCCGTCACAACATCCACGCCACGCGCGGCGGCGACCAGACCGAGGTCCAGCCGACGCTGTCGTTCCAGCGTGTCCTGCAGCGGGCGATCTACCACGTGCAGGCCGCGGGCAAGAAGCAGGTGACGACGCTCAACGTGCTGGTCGCGATGTTTGCCGAGAAGGACACCCACGCGGTGTACCTGCTGGGCGAGCAGGGGGTCAGCCGGCTCGACGTCGTCAACTTCATCTCGCACGGCATCGCCAAGAACAACCCGAGCGCGCAGCAGCCGTCCGAGTCCTCGCAGGAAAACGAGGAGAAGGACGACGGCAAGGGCGCACAGGGCAAGACCGCGCTGGAGCAGTTCGCGGTCAACCTCAACGAGCGCGCGACGCGCGGGCAGATCGATCCGCTGATCGGCCGCGAGCACGAAATCGAACGCGTCATGCAGACGCTGTGCCGCCGCCGGAAGAACAACCCGCTGCTCGTCGGCGAAGCAGGGGTGGGCAAGACGGCCATCGCCGAAGGCTTGGCGTGGCTGATCGTCGAAGACAAGGTGCCGGAGCTGCTGAAGGGCTCGATCGTGTTCTCGCTGGATCTCGGCAGCCTGATCGCGGGTACCAAGTACCGCGGCGATTTCGAGAAGCGCTTCAAGGCGGTGATGCAGGAACTCACCCAAATGCCGGGCGCGATCGTCTTCATCGACGAGATCCACATGATCATCGGCGCCGGCGCGGCCAGTGGCGGCGTGATGGACGCATCCAACCTGCTCAAACCGCTGCTGGCGGGTGGTACGCTGCGGTGCATCGGCTCGACCACGTACCAGGAATATCGCGGCGTGTTCGAGAAGGACCGCGCGCTGGCACGCCGATTCCAGAAGATCGATGTGACCGAGCCCAGCGTCGAGGATGCGGTGAAGATCCTCGAGGGCCTGCGGACCCGCTTCGAAGAGCACCACGCGGTGCAGTACACCCGCGGCGCGTTGCGTTCGGCGGTGGAACTGTCGGCGCGCCACATCACCGACCGGCTGCTGCCGGACAAAGCCATCGACGTCATCGACGAGGCGGCGGCGCGTCTGCGCCTGCTGCCGGAGTCCAAGCGCCGCAAGACGGTGCAGGTGCGCGACATCGAGGAGACGGTCGCCAAGATCGCGCGCATCCCGGCCAAGAGCGTGTCGAACAACGACCGTGACCGGCTGGCCACGCTCGAGCGCGACCTCAAGCTCGTGATCTTCGGCCAGGACGCCGCCATCGAGCAGCTGACGGCCAGCATCAAGCTGTCGCGCTCGGGGTTGGGCAATCCCGACAAGCCGATCGGCAATTTCCTGCTGGCCGGCCCCACCGGCGTCGGCAAGACCGAGGTCACGCGCCAGCTCGCGCAGTTG
>CAZXXM010000068.1:0-11529 GCA_964644715.1 uncultured Salinisphaerales bacterium | reverse complement strand
CGGCCTGCGGCGGCAACTGCGTCTGCGCGACCTGCCACTGCTACGTCGAGGACGATCGCCTGGCGACGCTGCCGCCGCCGGACGAAACCGAGGCGGGCATGATCGACTGCACGCCCGAGCCTCGGCCGAACAGCCGGCTGACGTGCCAGATCAAGGTGAGCGAGGCCCTCGACGGATTGCGTCTGCGGGTACCGGCCTCGCAACACTGAGCACACGCAGCGACGGCTACGGTGCGACCGATTTCTGCTTTCGGTAGTACCCGAAGATGTCGTTCAGGCTGCGCCGCGGCTTCCAGCCAAAGGTCTCGCGGAACAGGCGGCCGTCGATGACCACCGGGTACTTGAAGAAATTCACCATGTACGGCGGGAAGAACGCGTTCCAGTTCAGCAGGCGGCTCCACAGCCTGGGCAGCGCGGGCGGAATCGACGGGATCGGCAGCTTCCCGCAGCCGCACTGCTCGACCGCGACCTGGTAGGCCACGTAATCCTCGGGCGCTACGTTGTAGATGCCCGGCTTGTTCTTCTCGAACGCCAGCACCAGCGCCTCGGCCATGTCGTCGACGTGCAGGAACTGCATCATCGGCGAGAAGCCCACCAGCACCGGCACGAGCTTGCGCGACAGCAGCACCGACATCGTGTTGCGCACGCCGGGGCCCAGCACGTTGCAGGGTCTCAGGATCGTGATGTTGAGCTCGGGATGCTTCCATAGGTAGATCGTGGCCAGCGATTCCACCTCCACCGAATCCACGAGATCGTGCGTGGCCTCGCTGCCCTTCAGCGGGTGATCTTCGTCGAGCAGGGCCGGGTTGTACGGAGAGGCGCCGTAGACCATGTACGTGGAATGGATCAGCACCTGCCCGATGCCGTATTTCTGCGCCAGCTCGAGCAGCTTCTTGGTCCCCAGCACGTTGGCGTTGTAGCGCCGGCTTCGATCGGATTCATGCGCGAAGATGCGGCCCAGGTGCAGCACGGCGTCGATCTTGTGCTCGCGGAAGATGTCCTCGAAACCGCGCTTGTGGATTTCCACCTTGTAGCTCGGGATGCCGGCGTCGGTCTCGACCTGGCGACGGAAATCGACGGCGATGACCTTGTAGCGGCCGTGCAGGCGGCTGATGACGCGCTTGGCCAGCGAACCGGCGGCGCCCGTCACCAGCACGGTCTTCCTGGGGGATTCGGACTTGCGGGTCCTGCTGCTCGCGGTGGCCATCAGTAGATCCGGGTGCGTTCGGAGAGACCCCGGTCGATCAGGCCGCGGATCGCGTCCTTGACCGTCTCGACGCGGGCGGCGACGTCGGCCTCGCTTTCGACGTCGCCCTCGAAATGGATCGGCGCTCCGAAGTTCAGGTAGACACGCGCCGGAAGCGGGAACGGCGTCGGCACCAGCGGCACGTACGGGATTCCCAGCAGCCGCGCCAGCGGATCGATGCTGCCGAGCGAGGGCATCGTCTCCTCGCAGCCGACGATGCCCACCGGCACGATCGGCGTCTTGTGGTTCATCGCCAGGTGGACGAAGCCGTTGCCGAAGCGCTGCAGCTGATAGCGCTTGCGGTACGGCTTTCCGGAGCCGCGTATGCCTTCGGGGAAGACGATGATGGTTTCGTCAGCCTCGAGCATCTTGGCGCAATTCAGCGGATCGCCGATCACCGCTCCCAGCCCGTTGAGCAGGTTTCCGAGAAAGGGCACCGTCGGAAAGAAGCGCTCGATCATCGCGCGCGCCGCGCGCGGCGAATGCGGGTTGGTCAGCAGCGCGTAGCCGACGAGCACGCCGTCCATCGGCAGCTGGCCGCTGTGATTGCCGACCACCAGCAGGCGGCCATCGGTCGGGATGTTCTCGAGCCCGTGGGCGGTGACGCGGAAATAGCGCTCGTACAGCAGCTTCATCAGGCCGGCGGCGAACTTCACGCGGTTCTCGTCGTAGCCCCAGGCGTCGTAGCCGAAGCTGCCGGTGCGCTTGGGGACGCGCTCGATCAGGGTTTCGATCTCGGGGGTGACGACGCGGCGCAGCAATTCGTCGCGCAGGCTGAAGTTCTTGAAGGCGGACGGGCCGGGCAATCTCATGGGCGCTGGAGCCGGTTCCGGGCCGGTCTGGGTATGGGCGACCAAGCTAGATCAAAGCCGCGAAGCCGGGAAGGGCCGCCGCGCCGCAAGCCCGTAGCCCGGACGAAGTCCGGGGCTGCGCTCCGTATTGCGAGGGGCCCCCCGGACGTCGTCCGGGCTACGGTTCGCGCGAGTCCCGGGAGTGGTGACGAAGAGACGGGCCACAAAAAAACCGCGGCGTCCGAAGACGCCGCGGTTCGCTACAACCGACTCAGCGCGTGCCCTTGCTGCGCAGCGCGTCCGGCGTGAAGTCGGCCGGGGTCAGCGGAACGCGGTCGTAGACCTTGGTCTCCTCGTTGCGGATCGAAAGGGCGAGGTAACGACCGGACTGCAGGTCGTGCTTGACCTCCAGGCCCGCGGCGAGGAACGGGACGTCGTAGTACTGCGTCGTGTGCTGCTCGTCCACGCGCCAGAGCTGGTCGCGATTGTCGTACTTGTCCTGTACCAGGATGATCCAGGAGTCCTCGTCGACGAAGAACACGCGCTTCTTGTACAGGTGCGAGGTACCCGCCTTCAGGTTGGCCTCGAGTTCCCACACGCGGTGCAGCTCGTATCGCGCCGGATCCGGATTGACGTGGCCGGCCTTGAGCACGTCCTTGACCTTCAAGGTCGGGCCGTTGATGACGTAGCTGTTGTACGGAACGTACATCTCCTTCTTGCCGACGATCTTCCAGTCGTAGCGATCGGTGGCACCGTTGAACATGAAGAAGTCGTCGTTCGTGCGCAGGCCGTCCGCCGCAGTGCCCGGGTTGTCGTACGACACGCTCGGCGCCAGTCGCACGCGGCGCTGGCCCGGGTTGTAGGTCCAGGCCTTGCGCGGCTGCGTGACCTGGTCGGCGAACTCGTGCACCAGCAGCACCGAGCCCGCGAGGCGCGGCGGCTGCTTGATCAGCTGCAGGAAGTAGAACAGCAGGTTGGGCTCGCGCTGATCGGGCTTCTTCTTCTGGTTCGAATAGACGAAGTCGTACTCGTAGTCGAAGTTGACAAGGTTGTAGTCACCGCCAGCGGTGACCGGTGCCTGCGACCACGAGGTGCGGTAGGTGTCGCCCTTGTACGAGGTGATGTGGTTCCAGATCAGCTCCAGTCCGCTCTTGGGAATCGGGAACGGCGTGCCGCCCGAGGTGCCGGTGAAGCCGTTGCCGCTTTCGACGAGCTTGACCTTGGTCGCATTGGCCAGCGTCTCGTCGTAGATGCCCTGCGGATAGCCGGCGCTGCGGCGCGTCGGATAGACCTTCATCTTCCAGTCGGGATAGCGCTTGAGCAGCGCCATCTGGCCGGGCGAGAGCTGCTCCTTGTACTTCTCCATGTTCGATGCATCGATCGTGAACTGGACCTTGTCGTCGCCGTAGGGGTCGGGGTAGTGCCCGCCGGTCTTGAATCCATCGACGGGGGTGGTCAGGCCACCAGTCCACGCGGGAATGGTGCCTGCCTTGTTGCCGGCCTTCTCGGCGCCGATGGGCGTCAGCGTGTTGCCGAGCGCCGCGGCTTCGTCGGCGGTGACCGCCGCCTGCGCAGAGGCGGCGAAAAGAGCGAGGGCGGCCGCTGCGATGATCTTCTTTTTCATATGGGCTCCAGGAGCTTCCGGTTACGTTGTCTTCAGAACGCGTAGGAAACGCTGACCGCAAGGAAGTCACGATCCTTGAGGGGATTCGCACTGGTGGAGTAATCGGCCGACTGGTCCGCGTTGCCGGCCAGCGGAGTCGGTGGCGTCGTGGGCAGCACCGCTCCCGGCGGGAACGGATCGGTGCCGGAGTAAGTGCGGCCGCCGAAGAAAGCCGTGTAGCCGATGTCGGCCTGCCAGCGTTGCAGGTAGTTGAAGCCCACGCCGAAGGTCATGGCCTTGGTGTCCTCGTTGAAGGCCGGGCCCACGCCGTTGACGTCGTGCGCGAAGACCACGCGCGGCGAAACCTGCATCGCGCCGATCAGGTTTTCGAAGTCCAGTCGCGAAACCAGGCGATAGCCCCAGGAGGTGCCGTCCGCAAAGCCGCGCGCGTCCTGGCAGGAGCCATTGCCCACGGCCGTGATGATCGAGGCCGGATTGCGGCAGGACGGCAGGGTGACGGTGCCAGGCCCGTTGTAGAGCAGGTCCTTGTCGAGCTCGAGCTTGGTCACGCCCACTTCGCCGAGCAGCGTGAACTGCTGTGCGCCGAACGTCGGTCCGAAGGCCTTGGTGCCGGTCATCTGCGCCTGGTGGGCATGCACCCGGCGGAAGCCGTCGGCGCGCGTGGGTGCCGTCGCGAAGTACGTCGGTCCGACTTCCGCATCGATCTGGTTGGGCAGGCGCAGCGCGGCAAGCAGGCCTTCGACGCCGGCGAGCTGGATGGGCAGGTTGGGGCGGTACGAATACTCGCCCTGCAGCGCGATGCCCAGCGGTCCGTCGGTGTTGAACGACAGTCCGTACAACTCGATGCCCTCCGGATACTCGGCGAAGTAGCGGGCCGAGGCCGCGCGTGCTGGTGTGCTGGTGGTGTCGGTGGCACGCAGGCCCGAGAACAGCGGCAAGCGGCTGTGGTACTTCAGGTAGTACAGGCCGAACTCGGTCGAGTTGAGCCAGTTGGCGAAATAGCGAAGGGCGAAGCCGTACTGCTGGGTTTCGCCCTGCGGCCGATCGTCGCTGGTGCGGGCGATCGGCACGGCGGCGGTGCCGACCGACAGCGGCTCGTTGTTGTGCTGGTCGTTACGGCGTCCGCTGCCGGCATAGGCGGCGCGGCCGTCGTCGGACAGGAAGTCGTTGGTCGAGAAGTAGCTCCCGGCCGGATCGATCTGGGTTTCCTGGAACGACCACAGCCACACGGCTTCCAGGCTCAAGGTCTCGGTGATCGTGGTCGAGCCCCAGAACATCGGGATCGGCAGCAGGCCTTCCTTGAGTTCGGAGCCGGGTGCACGCAGACGTGACACGTCGATCGGGTTGATCGAGTTGATGCTGTTGCCGATGAACGTGCTCTCGCCCCAGTTCACCACCTGCTTGCCGAGGCGTACGGACGTGCTGTGCCCGGCGACCTTGAAATTGGCGTAGGCGAAGAGGTCGAGAAAATCGATCTCGGACTTCAGGCGGTCGTCGCCGCGCTTGCCGAAGTACTCGTCGTCGTCGTGAGCCTGGAAGTCGTAGAACGCCGAGACGCGGTTGAACAGGCCGAAATTGCCGTACTTGATCTCGAAATCGTTGGTCGCCTTGACGATCGACGAGACGACATCGCCCTTCTTGTAGTTGATGTTGCCATCGTCGTCGTTGATCGAGCGCGAATTGCCGCCGTTGGCGATCGCGATCAGGTCCTTGTCCTGCTTCTGCATGCGCCAGATCGCGCCGGCAGACACCGTGGTGTCGAAACTGGCCTTGGCGCCTCCGACGTCGAAGTCGAACGCGTGGAGGGTGAGGGGAAGGCTCAGGGCGAAACCCCCGAGTCCGACGCGCGCAACGTCCTTGAGCTTCGCTCTCATGTGCATCCTCCTGAGGTTCGCGACGCAGTGGATCCCGCGTCGCTTATTTAGTTATGGCCCGATTCTCTGCGTGGACTGCGCGATGCGCAACACCGCGCAGCATTCCATCGCTGCCGCGGATCGGCAGGGAACCAAGCCCTCGAGGACTTCGTGTCAACCGGGTTGCGAGGCTGCTTCGCGGGAGCTCGTACTGCGTTCGCGAAGCTGCAGATTCCACAGCGCGGCATAGGCGCCGTCGCGCTGCAGCAACTCGTCGTGCGAGCCGCGCTCGCTAATGCGGCCGTGGTCGAGCACGAGGATTTCGTCCGCGTCGGTGATCGTCGACAGCCGATGCGCGATCACCAAGGTCGTGCGATGCGCCGCCGCTTCCCGCAAAGCCACCAGGATCGCGCGCTCCGACGCCGAGTCGAGCGAAGACGTCGCCTCGTCGAAGATCAGCAGCTTCGGATTCTTCAGCAGCGCGCGGGCGATGGCCACGCGCTGCTTCTCGCCGCCGGAGAGTTTCAATCCGCGCTCACCGACCTGCGTCTGCAGGCCTTCGGGAAGCGTGGAGACGAAACGATCGAGATGCGCGGTGCGGATCGCCGCGTCGAGTTCCTCGGCGCTGGCCTGAGGTGCGCCATACTGCAGGTTGTAGGCGAGCGTGTCGTTGAACAGCACGGTGTCCTGCGGGACCACGCCGATGCGCGAGCGCAGGCTCGCCTGCGTGATGCCTCGGATGTCCGTGCCGTCGATGCGGATGCAGCCGCTTTGCGGGTCGTAGAAGCGCAGCAGCAGACGCGCCAAGGTCGATTTGCCGGCGCCGCTGGCACCGACCACCGCGAGTTTGCGACCCGGCGCGATGTCGAAGCTCACGCGATCGAGGATCGGCCGGTCCGCGCGATACGCGAAGCTCACGTCCTCGAAGCGCACGTGGCCGTGGTCCAGCACGAGCGCCGGCGCACCCGGCGCGTCGGAGACCTTGGGCTGCTCGGCGATCAGGTCGAACATGCGTTGCATGTCGACCAGCGCGCGACGGATCTCGCGATAGACGAAGCCCAGGAAATTGAGCGGAATGAAGAGCTGGATCATGTAGGCGTTGATCGCCACGAAATCGCCCAGCGTCATGCTGCCGGCTGCCACGCCGCGAGCCGCCAGGATCATCATCCAGGTCATCCCGCCGGCCACGATCACCGCCTGGCCCAGGTTCAGGGCCGCGAGCGACACGCGATTCTGCTGTTGCGCACGCTCCCATTCCTCCAGGAAGCGATCGTACTCGGCGGCCTCGCGCTCCTCGGCGCCGAACAGTTTCACGGTCTCGTAGTTGAGCAGCGAATCGACCGATCGCTGGCTGGCGCGCGAATCGAGCCGGTTGGCTTCGCGAACGAACTTCGTGCGCCACTCGGTGACCGAGACCGAGAACAGCACGTAGCCGCCCACGGACAGGGCCGTGATCGTCGCGAAGCTCACGCCGTATTCGAACAGCAGGATGCCCGCGACCAGCCCCAGCTCGAGCAAGGTTGGCAGGATGTTGAACAGCATGAAGCGCAGCAGGAAGCTGATGCCGGAGACGCCGCGCTCGATGTCGCGCGCGACGCCGCCGGTCCGGCGTCCCAGGTGAAACTCGATGTCCTGGCGATGCAGGTGCCGGAAGACGTCGAGCGAGGCGCGGCGCATGGCCCGTTCCGAGACGCGGCCGAACACCACGTCGCGCAGCTCGCCGAGGATCACGTTGGCGAAGCGCAGCACGCCGTAGAACAGCAGCAGCGCGAGCGGGACGACCAGCACCGTGTGCTTGCCCGCGTCGAGATCGTCGACGATGTGCTTGAGCACCAGCGGCATCGCCACCGTCCCCAGCTTGGCCAGGACCAGGCAGCCGGCCGCGATGAGGACGCGGCCCGGAAATTCCCTGAGATAGGGCAGCAGGGTGCCGACGACCCGGAAGCTCGGCTTCGGTTCGGGACCGCCGGAGACGATCGATTCCGCGCGGGGTCGCATCAGCCGGGATCAGGTCCTCGCGACCCGCTCGACGCCGTCGATCAGGCGCAGTCGCCGCATCACGCGTGCCAGGTGCGTCCGGTTCTTGACGGCCAGCAGGAAGCGCATCTCGACGGCCTCGCCGCCGGCACGATCCGGCATCTGCACGTTCTCGATGCTGGCCTCCGCGTTGGCGATCTCCGCGGTCACCTGTGCGAGCAGGCCGCGCTTGTTCTCGGCGCGCAGCACCAGCTGGCACAGGAAATCGCCCTGCACGGTGTCCGACCACACCAGCGGCACCCAGTCCTCGGGACGCGCCTTGGCGTGATGGCAGTCGACGCGATGGATGACGATGCCGCGGCCGATGCTGACGTTGCCGCGGATCTCGTCGCCCGGGATCGGGCGGCAGCAGCGGCCGTAATCCAGCACGAGTCCCTCGGTACCCTCGATGGCCAGCACGCTGCCTTCGCCGGAGCGGTGAGGGGTCTCGCCGGCGGCCGATTCCGGAAGCAGGCGGCGCGCCACCAGGGGCGCGAGGCGCTCGCCGGTGCCGATGGTCGCGTAAAGCTCCTCGACGTCCTGCAGGTTCAGGCTCTTGAGCAGGGCCTCGGCGCGCTCCTCGCGCAGGACCGAGACCGGCACCTTGAGATCGCGCAGCGCGATCTCCAGCAGGCGGCGGCCAAGGCGCACGGCCTCGTCCTCGCGCTGGTTCTTCAGGAAGGTGCGGATGTGGCTGCGTGCCTTGGCGGTCTTCACGAAGTGCAGCCATGCCGCGTTGGGCCGTGCATGGCGGGCCGTGATGACCTCGATGGTCTGGCCCGAGCGCATCGGCGTGTTCAGCGGCTCCAGGCTGCCGTCGATGCGCGCGGCGACGCAGCGGTCGCCCAGCTCCGAGTGCACCGAGTACGCGAAGTCGATCGGTGTGGCGCCCTTGGGCAGCTGACGGATGTCGCCCTTGGGCGTGAAGACGTAGACCTCGTCCGGGAACAGGTCGACCTTCACGCCTTCCATGAAGTCCGTCGACGCTTCGGAGCCGAACACGTCGAACAGGTTCTTCAGCCATTCGCGCGCCCGCAGCTGTGGTGCGACCTGCGCCTTGTTGTCGCCGAGCTTGTACTGCCAATGCGCCGCGATGCCGGCCTCGGCGACGTGGTGCATCTCGCGCGTGCGGATCTGCACCTCGATCTTGTGGCCGCCTGGCGCCACGCAGGTCGTGTGCAGCGACTGATAGCCATTGCCCTTGGAATTGGCGATGTAGTCGTCGAAGTAGCCAGGGACCGGCTTGTAGACGTGGTGTACCACGCCCAACGCGCGGTAGCAGTCGTCGACCTTGGACACGATCAGGCGGAAGCCGAGCAGGTCCATGACCTTGAGCAGGCGCAGCTTCTTGCGCCGCATCTTCTGGTAGACGCTGTAAATGTTCTTGTCGCGACCGACGACGGTGGCGCCGATACCCTCGTCGCGCAGATGCTTGGACAGGCGCGTCTCGACGTCCTTGACCAGCTTCTTGGCGTCGCCCATCTGCCGCGCCACGTTCTGCGCGAGCGTGGCGTAGCGCTTGGGATAGAGATGCGCGAAGGCGAGGTCTTCGAGCTCGACGCGGATCGTGTGGATGCCGAGGCGGTTCGCGATCGGCGCGTAGATGTCCAGCGTCTCGCTGGCGATGCGGCGGCGTTTCTCCGGCGTCATCGCGTTGAGCGTGCGCAGGTTGTGCAGGCGGTCGGCGAGCTTGATCAGGATGACGCGCAGGTCCTGCGTCATCGCCAGCAGCAGCTTGCGGAAGCTTTCGGCCTGCCGCTCCGCGCGTGTCATGCCCTCGATCTTGTCGATCTTGGACACGCCGTCGACCAGGGTCGCCACGTCCTTGCCGAAGCGCGTGGCGACCTCGTCCTTGGACACGCCGGTGTCCTCGATGACGTCGTGCAGGATGGCCGCGATCAAGGTCGTGGCGTCCATCCGCATCTCGGCCAGGATGCGGGCCACGGCGAGCGGATGGAAGATGTACGGCTCGCCGGACGTGCGGCTCTGCCCGGC
This sequence comes from uncultured Salinisphaerales bacterium, assembly GCA_964644715.1. Lineage (GTDB taxonomy): Bacteria > Pseudomonadota > Gammaproteobacteria > Nevskiales > Nevskiaceae > Panacagrimonas. The sequence goes on along the minus strand of CAZXXM010000068.1, from coordinate 2,005 downwards.
GTGTTCCTGCGCGCCGAACTCGTAGGCGCGACGCACATCGGCGATCAACTCCTGCGGAAGGTATTCCGCCAGCAGCTTGGCCAGCGGCTCCATGCCGTACTCGCGCGCGACGCGCTGCGTGCGCAGTGCCTGGCCGATCCGCTGGATGACGGGGAGTTCCATGACCTCAGTGTCGGGGTTAACCCCGGGCTATTCCAGTGCCGGGGGCGGATTTCCTTGATACGGCACCCGTAGCCCGGACGAAGTCCGGGTTGCCCCTTTCCGGCTGGGCGGAATCCCGGACTGCGTCCGGGCTACGGGGTTCAGTCGAGGCTGTAGCGGAACTCTTCGCGGAAGCGTTCGCGGAACGCGGACGGGTCGATCCGGTGATTCTGCGGGCCGACGCGCTCGATCTTGATCGCGCCGATCAGGCTGGCGACGCGGCCGGTGGTCTCCCAGTCCATGCCCTTGAGCAGGCCGTACAGCAGACCGCCGCGATAGGCATCTCCGCAGCCGGTGGGATCGGCCAGCGACTCGGCCTTGGCGCAGGGAATCTCCAGCACCTTGCCCTTGTTGAAGATGTGCGAACCCTTGCCGCCGCGCGTCACGATCAGCGCCTCGACCCGCTCGGCGATCTGCTTGAGCGTCAGCCCGGTGCGGTCGGTCAGCACCTCGGCCTCGTAGTCGTTCACGGCGACGTAGGCGGCCTGCTCGATGAACGCGCGCAATTCCTCGCCGTTGAACATCGGCATGCCCTGACCGGGATCGAACAGGAACGGGATGCCGGCCTCGGCGAACTGCCGGGCATGCAGCAGCATGCCGTCGCGGCCGTCCGGCGAGACGGTGCCGAATTTCACGCCCTGGGTCGCGATGTCCTGCGTGTGCGCGAAGCTCATCGCACCGGGATGGAAGGCGGTGATCTGGTTGTCGTCGAGATCGGTGGTGATGTAGGCCTGCGCCGTATAGGCCTCCGCCACGGTCTTCACGTGCGTGCGTTTCACGCCCAGCTTGTCCATCCACGCGGCGTAGGTGTCGAAATCCTTGCCGACCGTTCCCATCGGCAGTGCGTCGCCGCCGAGCAGGTGCAGGTTGTAGGCGATGTTGCCGGCGCAGCCGCCGAACTCGCGGCGCAGCTGCGGCACCAGGAACGAGACGTTGAGGATGTGGACCTTGTCCGGAAGGATCTCGTTCTTGAAGTAGCCCGGGTACACCATGATGGTGTCGTAGGCGAACGATCCGCAGATGAGTGCTGACATCGGATTTCTCAGGGTCTGATGAGGCGCGTCACCGGCTTGCGGCCGATGGGCGCAGGGATGGGGGCCGGCGGGGCATCGTCACGCGGCGGGCTGCCAGCGAAGATCGAGCTGGCGGGCGCAGCGCACGTCGTCGAGGCGTCGCACCGGCAAGGTCCACGGCGCGCCCTTGAGCCTGGGCATGTCGCTGCGGGCTTCGTTCCAGATCGAGATCATCGCCTCGACGAAAGCGTCGAGCGTCTTCAGGTCCTCGGTCTCGGTGGGCTCGATCAGCAGGCACTCCGGCACCAGCAGCGGGAAGTAGACCGTCGGCGCGTGGTAGCCGTGATCCAGCAGGCGCTTGGCGACGTCGGTGGCCGTCAGGTCCAGCTCCTGCTTCTGCTTCTTCAAGGTGACGATGAATTCGTGACTGGCGCGGCGAGACGGGAAGGCGAGATCGAATCCCACCGCCTTGAGCCGTGCCTGCAGGTAATTGGCGTTCAGCGCGGCGAACTCGGCGACGCGGTGCATGCCTTCACGTCCGAGCATCCGGGCATAGACGTAGGCGCGCATCAGCACGCCGGCATTGCCCATGAAGGCAGAAAGACGGCCGATGCTCTGCGGCAGATCCTTCTCGTCGAGCCAGCGGAAATGACGGGAATCATCGGCAAGCCCGACCACCGGAATCGGCATGAACGGACGCAGGCGCTCCGATACGCCCACCGCGCCGGCGCCCGGCCCGCCGCCGCCGTGCGGCGTCGAAAAGGTCTTGTGCAGGTTCATGTGGATCACGT
>CAZXXM010000067.1:0-11553 GCA_964644715.1 uncultured Salinisphaerales bacterium | reverse complement strand
CCCGGGTCTTACGACGCCGCCGCACCCGGTGAACCCGCCAAGGTTCCGCCGCTCAAGCTCAGTTTGCTGCCTGCCAAGTTCGACGGTCCGTTCGAACGCCTCGAAAGCGTAAGGTCTCGCAGCGCGGCGATGATCCCGATCATCACCAAATCCCAGCGCGACGCCGCCGCGCAGCTCCAGAAGATGGCGCTGGACGAACTGGGCCGGCAAAAAGCGACGATCGACAAGTACCTGGTCGAGACGCGCTTCGCGCTCGCGCGCATGTACGACGGCGCCCTGCCTGAACAGGATCAGGACGAAGTCGAGATGGATGACGCGGGCAAACCCATTCGCAAGCAGAAGCTGCAGCGAGGGGAGTTCGAGGTCGACAAGACCAAACCACTGGAACCGCAGATTCGCCGAAAGCCTGCCAAGACGCCCTCGGGCGACGCTGACGAGGTCGAGGTCAAGTGATGCATCTTCCGCCCCACATGCTGCGCACGCTGGCCGCCAGCTGCCTCGCGGTCTGGCTCGTCGGCTGCGCCAGCGACGGTGCCGGCAAACCCGCCCCCTCCATTCGCTCCGTGCTGGCGGAGAAGAAGAAAGAGAACCCCGACGAGGCCAAGATTCCGGTCATCAGGTCCGAGCCGATCGCTCCGGACGCTGACAAGGCGCTTGAGAATTACAAAAAGCTGCTCGCGATGAAGCCGGACGCCAATGTGCAGGCCGAAGCGCAGCGCCGCCTCGCCGACCTGCAGGTGCAGACGGACGACCTCAAGGGTGGTTCCGAGGAAAGCGAAACGCAGCTGCGTTCGGCGGTCCGCACCTACGAGCGCCTGCTCAACGAAAGGCCTCAGGACGAGAAGAACGATCGCATTCTCTATCAGCTCGCCCGCGCCCAGCAGAATCTCGGCAAGAGCGAGGACGCGATCGCGACGCTCGACAGGCTGTCGAAAGACTTCAAGGATTCACCGCTGACCGGCGACGCGCATTTCCGTCGCGCGGACCTGCTCTACCGGCTCGACCGCTACCCCGAGGCCGAGGCCGAGTTCACGACGGTCATGGGCTACGACGACCGTACGCCGTTCTTCGAACCGGCCCAGTACATGAAGGGCTGGTCGCAGTACCGCCAGTCCAAGTTCGACGCGGCCATCGCGACGTTCTTCGACATCCTGGATCGCGAGCTGCCGGACGATCCGGTCCCCCTCGAAGTCGAAGAAGCGCTCGCGGAAGTCGAACGCGGCAAGACCGATCTCGCGCGCGATTCGCTGCGCGTGGTGTCGCTGTCGTTCGCCGCGCTCGGCGGCGGCATGGCCGTCAGCGAAAGCTTCGCCAAGAATGGTGATCCGCGCTTCTACCCGCTGGTCTACAACGCGCTGGGCGCCATGCTGCTCGAAAAGCAGCGCTTCACCGATGCCGCAGAAGCCTTCACCGCCTTCACGCAGCGGTATCCGAAGCACGAGCTGGCACCGACGTTCCAGTCCCGCGTGATCGATGCCTACGCCAGCGGCGGTTTCGGCGATCTGGTGACGCGCGAGAAGGAACGCTACGCCACGACGTACGACCCGGCCGCGCCGTACTGGGCCGGTGCCAAGCCCACGCCCGAGGTCATGACCGCGCTGCGCGGCCATCTCGAGGACCTGGCCAAGTACAACCATTCGCAGGCGCAGACCGACAAGGTCGGCAAGCGCGACCAGTTCCTGGTGGCCGCCAAGTGGTACAAGCGCACCATCGAGCTGTATCCGAACGATCCCAAGATCGCGGAGATCAACTTCCTGCTCGGCGATGCCTTGCTCGACGGCGGCAAGACGCTCGACGCCGCGGAGCAGTACACGGAGACCGCGTACAAGTATCCGCCGCACTCGAAGTCCGGTGAGGCCGCCCTCGCCGCCTTCCAGGCCTACGAGAAGAATGCGAAGGAAGTGCCACCGGCCCAGCGTCCCGCAGCGCTGCGTCAGGCGGTCGATTCCGGTCTGAAGCTCGCCGATACGTATCAGCAGCATCCTTCGAAGCTGCCGGTGCTGTCGCAGGCCGCTCAGGACCTGTTCGAGCTCAAGGCGCTGGACGAGTCGATCATCGTCGCCAAGCGCGTGCTCGATGCCGGCCCGAACGTCGATCCGGTTCTGCGTCGCAATGCCTGGAGCGTGACGTCGGACGCGCAGTTCCAGCAGAAGAACTACCCGGCCGCCGAAATCGCATACGCGCAGGAACTGGCGCTGATTCCGGCCGGCGCCACGGAGCGGACCGAAGTCACCGAGCAACTCGCGGCCAGCATCTACAAGCAGGGCGAAGCGGCCAAGGAATCGAACGACCTGCGCAAGGCCGTCGACGACTTCTTGCGCGTCGGCCGCGTGACCCCCGATTCGAAGATTCGCGCCAACGCGGATTACGACGCGGCATCGAGCCTGGTCGAACTCAAGGACTGGCCCGCCGCGACCCAGGTGCTGGAATCGTTCCGTACCCGTTTCCCGACGAACGCGCTGTCGGCCGACGTCGACAAGAAACTGGCCGGAGCCTACGAGGCCGACAACAAGCCGGCCCAGGCCGCTCAGGCTTACGAGCGCATCGCCGCGCGCACCAGCGAAGGCGAACCGGTCCGGCGCGAAGCCGCCTGGCAGGCCGCAAAGCTTTACGACAACGCCAAGCAGCCGGCCGAATCCTTCCGTGCCCACCAGGCCTACGTGACGGCGTTCCCGCATCCGCTCGACCGAGCCATGGAAGCCCGTTCACGGCTGGTTGATCTGTCGCTGTCGCGTGGCGATACGGCAACGCAGGTGTACTGGCTCAAGGAAATCGTCAAGGCGGACCAGACGGCGGGCAATCAACGCACCGATGCCACGCGCACGCTGGCCGCCAAGTCGAGCCTGGAACTGGGCCGCATGGCCGCGGCCGACGCTCGCAAACTCCGGCTGGTCGTTCCGCTCGACAAGAGTGTCGCGGCGAAGAAGGAGGCCATGGAGTCAGCCATCGGTTCGCTGAACCAGGCTGCCGCGTACGGCTTCGCGGAGACGACCACTGCCGCGACGTTCGAGATCGCCGGGCTGTACCAGGACTTCGGCCAGTCGCTCATGAGTTCGGAGCGCCCCCCCAAGCTCAAGGACCTGGAACTCGAACAGTACAATCTGCTGCTCGAGGAGCAGGCTTTCCCGTTCGAAGAGAAAGCCATCCAGGCCCACGAAGCCAACATCAAACGCATCGAACAAGGTCGCTACGACACGTGGGTCAAGCAGAGCGCCGCGGCGCTGGTGAAGATCGCGCCGGGCAAGTATTCGAAGCGTGAACAGAGCGAGGACACGTATGGCACCCTGCGCTGATACCGGGCTGCGGATGCTGCGCCAGGCCACGCTCGCCTTCGCGGTGCTGGCCGCTCTCGCCGGTTGCGGCGGCAAGTCGTCCACGCGGCCGGATGCTCCGGTCACGCCCGACGAAACGCCCGCCGAGCCGGCCCAGCCGGCCGCTGACAAGGGAGACCCCGAAGGCCGTTTCGCGGAAGCCCTCGAGCTGATGAAGCAGAAGAAAGCCAAGGAAGCCGAAGCAGCGTTCATGGCCCTCACGCGCGACTTCCCGGAATTCTCGGGGCCGCAGACCAACCTCGGCATCCTGTTCGCCAAGTCCAACCGCCGCAACGAGGCCATCGCCGCGTTCACGCAGGCGGCAACTGCCAATGGACAAAACGCCTCGGCGTTCAACTGGCTCGGCATCCTGAATCGCGAAGCGGGGAACTATCCGCGCGCCAAGGAAAGCTACGAGAAGGCGATCTCGGTCAAGCCGGATTACGCCGCCGCGCATCTGAACCTGGGCCTGCTGCTCGAAGGCCAACTCAACCAGCCCAACGAGGCCGTCGCGCATTACCGCGAGTACTACCGCCTCAGCGGCGGAAAGGACCTGCGCGTACTGCCGTGGATCGCCGAGATCGAGGCGCGGCAGCCCAAGCCGGATGAAAGTGCGGCGCCCGCGGTCCCGGCAGAACGGGAGATCAGGTAATGCTCCGTCCGCTGCTCTGCATTCTCGTGCTCGGTGTCCCGCTGGCGGCGGTGGCTCAGCAGCCGCCTCGCCCGGCCCCGCAGGCCGCGGGCGACGAGAAGCCTGCGATCTCGGTCAGTGGTGATGGTGCGCCGCGCGAAGATCTGCGCGACGATTCCGGCACCACGATCGTCGGTGAACGCGAATCTCCAATCGGTCTCTACATCACGCCCTGGCGCAATGCGTTCGCCGAACAGGACATCGATCGTCCGGCACGCTTGCTGCAGGTGGAAATGACGCCGATCGACCGCGACGTTTTCGCCCGACAGGTCGAATATCACAAAGCTCTTTCTGCCGCGGCGGACGCAAAGCTTGCGCCCGCTGCAGCACCGGCAAAACCCTGAGCTGCACCGCTTGTACCGCTGACGCTTTCAAAACCAGCCCTCGCGCTTTTCAATACAACTCCTGCAACGTCAACCGAGAATTCCCATGGACTTACTCTCCGCCATCGTCACCTTCTTCCAGAAAGGCGGCCTGTTCATGTATCCGATCGCCGTCGTGTTGTTCCTGACGGTCTGCATCACGATCGAGCGCTGGGTTTTCCTCGGCCGCACCGAACGTGAGAACAAGAAGCTCTGGACCGCCGTGCAGCCGCTACTGAGCCGCGGCGAGATCGAAGGCGCCGAGCGTCTGGTCAAGGATTCGGACACGGCCATCGGCCGCATCCTCTCGAACGGCATCGCGCAGTCGCGCGTCGAGAACAAGCGCAGCGAAGTCGAAGTCGCCACGGAAGAAGGTCTGATGGAGGTCCTGCCGGCGATCGAAAAGCGCACGCACTACCTCGCGACCTTCTCGAACATGGCGGTGCTGATGGGCCTGCTCGGCACCGTCATCGGTCTGATCGGCGCGTTCGCGGCGCTCGGCAGCGCCGATCCCGCCGAGAAGGCCGACCTGCTCTCGGCCGGTATCTCCGAGGCCATGAACTGCACCGCGTTCGGCCTGATGACCGCCATCCCGGCGCTGATGATTCACGCTTACCTGCAGAGCCGTACGACGGCGCTGGTCGATGGCCTGGAAGGCGTCTGCGCCAAGTTCGTCAGCACGGTCTGCGGCCGCATCCGGAGCGGCGCCTGATCCGCGCAGGCCTTTCGCACTGTCCAGAAACAGGCCTTAAGCCATGAAGATGACGCGCCGCGTCCGCCGCATGGAGCGCCAGCACAAGTTCGGCGCCCGTGTCGTGCGCCTGAACATCGTGTCGATGATCGACGTCTTCGCCGTGCTGGTGTTCTTCCTGCTGGTGAGCTCCTCGCTCGCTGCAGCACGGCTCAACGTGATCAACCTCAACCTGCCGGCGCCCGACAAGCAGTCGATCCCGGAAGAGCAGAAGCTTCAGCTCACCGCTGTCGTGCGCAAGGGGGTCATCGAGGTGTCCGACAGCCAGGGCGCCGTGCGCAACATCGTCAATACGCCTGAGGGCTATAACCTCGGCGCCTTGTCGGACCTGCTGGTCGAGGTCAAGAAGACCAAGCCCTCCGAGCAGAACATCGTGTTGATGATGGAAGCCGACGTCGTCTACGACGACATGGTCAGGATCATGGATGCCATCCGTCTGACCCCTGCCGAGGCGCGCGCGACCGGCCTTCCCCGCGAACTGTTCCCGAACATCTCGGTGGGCGAGGCGCGGAAGCTCGACCAGGGAGGCGCACCATGAACGCCGGTGCCCGCCGCGCCCGCAAGATCGTCCGCAAGCTCCGCGAGGAAGCACGCGAAGGCGAGCTGAACGTCGTCTCGCTGATCGACATCTTCGCAATCCTCGTCTTCTACCTGCTCGTCAACGCGCTGGTCGTGGAGATCCTTCCGAGCCCGAAAGCGCTGCAGCTTCCGGAGTCGGTAGCCAAGGAAGATCCCAAGCAGACGGTGCTGATCCTGATCACGCCCCAGGACATCATCGTCGACACCAAGCGAGTGATGAGCACCGCGGATGCCGCGGCCGCGAGCACCACCGTGCTGCCGGATCTCAAGTACAAGCTCAACGAAGAGACGCTGATGCAGGTCGATGGCGCCAGTGCGGGCCAGCTGACGCGTGGTGACGTCAACATCATGGCCGACAAGTCCATTCCCTTTCACGTGCTGAAGAAAGTCATGGCGACGTGCAGCGACACGCGATTCGCCAAGATCTCTCTGGCGGTGATCGAGAAGGAAGGAACGGAAGCGCTATGAGCATGTTCGTGCTCTCAGCCGAAGGCTGGGCCTTTACCGAGGCCGCAGATCGCCGCTACCGCCGTATTTCGACGACGGTCGGCGTCATCTTCGTGATCCTCGCGGTCGTCATCCCGTTCCTGGAACTGCTGGGCGTGCAGGAAGGTGGCGGTGAAACCACCGACACTATGTACGTGAACATCCTTCCGGATGCCCAGATCGCGGAACAGGTCGAGGAACCGAAGCCGGCTGAAGAGGAAACGCCGGAGCCGGAACCCCCGAAGGAAGTGAAGAAGCCGGAGCCCAAGAAAGAGCCCGCTCCCAAGCTCGTGACGCCTCCCAAGCCGGAACCGACCCAGCAGCAACTCGAGCAGGCCGCCCGCGAGGTCGCCAAGGCCAGCGGCATCAACGCCCTCGCCGACCAGCTCGCGGATCTGCGCGACAACTCACTGTCGGGGCTCGACGCGGCGCGCCCGCTCAGCGACGAAGTCATCTCGGCGCGACCGGGTGCCGGCGGCGGTGGTGCTGCCTCGGTCGCCTCATCGGCGGCCAGCGGAAGCGGTGGCATCGGTACGGCCTCTAGCACGTCGCCGCGTACGCAGAGCGGTGCTGGCCTCGGTCAGCGCCGCACCACGGTCGTGCAGGCGCCCAAGGGCGTCGGACCGGACATGACCAAGCCCGGCCAGTCGGGCCAGGCCAGGCTCGCGGGCCGGACGCTGGAGGAAATCCAGCTGGTGTTCGATCGCAACAAGGCCTCGTTCTACTCGATGTTCAATCGCGCGCTGCGCGAGAACCCGGACCTGCGTGGCAAGGTCGTCGTGCGCCTGACGATCGCGCCGAACGGCTCGGTGACGGCCTGTGAGCTGGTGTCGAGCGAACTGGGCGATCCGGATCTCGAGCAGAAGGTCATCCAGCGCGTGAAGCTGCTGAACTTCGGCCCGAAGAACGTTCCCGAGTTCACGTACCCGAACTACCCGATCGTCTTCCTGCCCACCTGATCGCGTCGATCAGATGCTGCACGCCCTCCCCTCGCGCTGCGCGGGGAGGGTTCGTCGACGACATGCCGGCCGGCTGTTGGACACCGGCACGGGAAACTCCAGGCAGCGGGCCCCCGTCGTTGCGGAATCTCGCTGGCATCCGCACTCCCAAAACGGGAAACTGGGAGCTCAACCGTACGTAACCGAGGAATATCCGCATGGGTTTCATGGCCGGCAAGAAGGCGCTCATCACCGGCGTCGCCAGCGACCGCTCCATCGCCACCGGTATCGCCGAAGCCTTCAAACGCGAGGGTGCGGAGCTGGCCTTCACCTATCAGGGCGACCGGCTGAAGGGTCGTGTCGAAGAGTTCGCCGCAAGCTGCGGCTCCAAGCTGGTCCTGCCGCTCGACGTCTCCGAGGACGCCCAGATCGACGAGGTGTTCAAGGAGCTGAAGAACCAGTGGGGCGTACTCGACGTACTGGTCCACTCCATCGGCTTCGCCCCGCGTGAACAGCTCGCCGGCAAATACCTCGACTCGGTGACCCGCGAGGGCTACCGGATCTCGCACGACATCAGCGCGTATTCGTTCGCGGCCCTGGGCAAGGCGGCGCGCCCGCTGATGACCGGCCGCAATGCCAGCATGCTGACCCTGACTTATCTCGGTGCCGTGCGTGCCGTCCCGATGTACAACGTGATGGGACCGGCCAAGGCCAGTCTCGAGGCCAACGTGCGCTTCATGGCGGCGGAGCTCGGAGAGCTGGGCATCCGCGTCAACGGCATTTCCGCGGGGCCGATCAAGACGCTCGCTGCGGCAGGAATCTCGGGCTTCCGGACCATGCTGAACAAGGCAGCCAGCGCCTCCCCGCTCAAGCGCAACGTCAGCATCGAGGAAGTCGGCAACGCGGCCGCCTTCCTGTCGTCCGATCTGGCTTCGGGCGTCACCGGAGAGATCCTGTACGTCGACGCGGGCTACAACATCATGGGTATGAGTTTCGAAGAGTAGGCAGGACGCGCAACCGGTCACGGCCCACGCCAGGAGCCGCGACGCCCCGAGCACCGGAGAGAGGGGTCCGTATGAACAACGTCAATGGATCGGCCTTGGTCGCTGCCGCACTGCTGGTCGGTGCGGGGATCGCCACGGCCGGCTACTTCGTCGGTCAGACGATCTACAACTCCCAGGTCGCCATCAACGTCGCCGAGGTCAAGGGGCTGGCCGAGAAACGGGTCTCCGCCGATCGCGCGTTCTGGAAGATCCAGTACACCGTCAGCGGCACCCGGGCCGACATGGCTCGCCTCTACGAGCAGTCCGAGGCCGATCAGAAGAAGATCGTGGCGCTGCTGATCGAGAGCGGCTTCGAGTCGTCCGAACTTTCGCCAGGCGTCATCGATACGAGCAGCGAGGAATTCCGCGACGAGAACCAGAAGCTCGTCGAGGAAAAATTCCAGCTCATCGGCTCGATCGACGTCGAGACCGCCAAGGTGCGGAAGGTGGCGGAGGTGCGTTCGAAGCTCAACACGCTGGTCGCGCAGGGGCTGGCCATCACGAACAACCCGCCCGCGTACCACTTCACGCGACTCAACGAGATCAAACCGGAGATGGTCAAGGAGGCGACGACCAACGCCCGGATCGCGGCGAACGAGTTTGCGGTGAACGCCGGCGTGAAAGTGGGCGGTATCAAGGATGCGCAGCAGGGCGGCTTCCTGATTCGCGATGTCGGCGAAGAATACGGCGACACCAAGAACATTGAAAAAGATGTGCGCGTGGTCACGACGATCACGTTTTATCTGACCGAATAGCGGGCACGGAAAACCGCTGGTACCTGTCTTGCAGCACGGTGTCCGTCAAGCGTTTTAACGTGGGTCCGCGTCAAGAACCCGTAACGCCGACCGCCCTGAAAAAGCGCCCCGAAACGACACCGAGGACTTTCCGATGAACACCAGCGCTCTCTATACCCTGCCTGCCGTCGCGTTCGTTGCCGGCGTGATGGCCCTCGCCGCACTCTGCATTTTCGGCGTCTCGATTCGCTGATCCGGGCTGCGCTCTTCAGCGATCCTAGGCTCTCGTCTGGCGCCGAACTCCGGCGCCGACGATGACACTCCGCGGCCGAAGCTGCGCAGCGGCCGGCTCGCGGCTCGATCGCTTCGCACTGACGCGCGATTCAGGAACGTTTGGCAGAGCCGAGTGCAGGCTCGCCGAGCACGCCGTCTTCTCCCTCCAGCCGCGCCACCGTGACGGCACAGCAGGAGTCGCCAAACACGTTGACCGAAGTCCGGCACATGTCGAGTACCCGATCGACCGCCAGCACCAGCCCGATGCCTTCGAGCGGAAGGCCTACGGCCCCCAGGATGACGGCAATGGCCACCAGGCTCGCGGACGGAATTCCCGCCACGCCGATCGCCGTGAGCAGCGCCGTGCTCACGATCAGGAACTGCGCTCCGAAGCTCAGATCGATGCCGTAACACTGCGCGATGAACATGACGACCGCGCCCTCGTAGAGCGCGGACCCGTCGGTATTGACCGTCGTCCCGATCGGCAGCACGAAGCTGGTGACGCTCTTCGGCACCTTGGCTCGCTCCTCCATGCACTGGATCGTCACCGGTAGCGTCGCTGCAGAAGAGCTGGTCGAGAACGCCGTCGTGACGGCCGGCCACATCGCCCGATAGTGGGCAGCGGGCGACACGCGTGCCACGAAGCGCAGCACCAGGGGCAACGTGACCAGCATGTGCGTCGACAGCGCGAGCAGCACCGCGGCGACGAACTTCGCGAGAGGCCCCGCAGCAGCCCAACCGGTTTGGGCGATGATCGGCGCCACCAGTCCGAATACGCCGATCGGCGCGAACATCATGATCAGACGCGTGATGCCCGTCATGACGTCGTACAGCCCGCTCCAGAATTGCCGCTGCACGGCGGCCGCCTTCTCCGGCAGTTTCATGATGAAGGCGCCGAACAGCAGCGAGAAGCAGATCAGACCGAGCATCTGGCCGTCGGCGGCGGCCTCGACGATGTTCGGCGGAAACATCAGCTCGAAGACCTTCAGGAACTCGCCGGCGCCCTTGCCTTCGATCTTGCCGACGACGGCCTCGGTATCTTGCGCGAGGCCAATCGAAGGGCCGGCCGGCTCGCCGTCGATGACGCCCGGCGAAAGCAGGTTGATGAACAGCAACCCGACCACGATCGCCATCAGCCCGGTGCCCAGGTAATAGCCGAGCGTCTTCAGCCCCATCCGGCCGAGGCCACCGGCATCGGCGACGCTGGACAATCCGCTGATGATGGCCGCCACGATCAGCGGCACGACCACCATCTTCAGCGCGTTGAGAAAGATCTTGCCGATGAAGGAACAGCCGGCGAGGAAATCCGGCTGAGGACCGATCAACGATCCGGCGACAGCCGCGGCAACCAGGGCCGCGGCAACCTGCCAATGCAGGGCAGGCATTCTCCAGCCCCGTGATTTTTCGCTCACCGGGGCCGCGCTCATTTCGTCAGAGCTCCGGATTTTCCGTCTTGGTGTCGGGGGCCGTGAGCCGTTTGACCTTCACCTCTTCCTCGACGGTCTTTCGGTAAGCGCCGAATTCGGCGCCGGCCAGGCTGTCGCGAGCGCTCGGATTGGCAGCCAGCTTCGCCTCGTCTGGCTTCGGCGGATCCACGACCTCGGTCAGCGCGACCACCGAGACGCCCCCATTGCCGTTATCCACCGCCTCCACGTGCGCGCTGCCCGCGGCAGGACGCGGCATACGGAAGATCGCGTTGCCGACCGCTGCTTCGATTCCCGATTGACCACGCGCTGCAGGACCGTCGAACTGCACGACGAGGTTCTTCTCCTTTGCAGCGTCGGCCAAGGTCTGACCACTCTTGACCTGCGCCACCAGTGCCTCTGCCGCGGTCTTGGCGAGCTTGGCCGCGCCGTCGGCGATCAGGACTTCGCGTACGCGATCCTTCACTTCTTCGAGCGGCTGCTGGCGCGCCGCTTCGTACTCGGCCTTGTGCACCACGACAAGGGCGTCGGCGCTGGCGGGAATCGGCTTGCTGTTCTCGCCCGCTTCCAGTATTTCCGGGGAAAACGCGACCTGCTTGACCGCATCGATCGCGGCGATTCCTTCGCCGCCCTCACGCGTGAACCAGTCGGTGGTCTTGATCTCGAGCTTGAGCTCGGCAGCGACTGGCTCCAGCGTGGTGTTCTCGAATGCCAGCTGTTCGAGCTTGGTGGAAAGTTCCTGGAAACGCTTCTCGCCCTCGCGTGTGCGATAGACGTCGAGCAATTCGGCCTGCACAGCTGCGTCATCGAACGGGCGGGTCGCGGCCGCCTTGATCTCGAGGAGCTTGATCAGATGCCAGCCGAATTCGGTTTCCACCGGCCCCGTGATTCCGCCTGCAGCCGGAATCTCGTAAAGGGCAGCCTCGAATTTCGGCGCCATCATGCCCTTGCGAACCCAGCC
>CAZXXM010000066.1:2748-11583 GCA_964644715.1 uncultured Salinisphaerales bacterium | reverse complement strand
CCGTCAGCTTGTCCGAATCGAATTCGAAGTTGACGTCACGCAGCAGGAACGTCTGGGCACCGCCGACGCAGCCCTTCGCATCCACCTTCATGCCACGCGGCGTGTTCGGGCACTTGTCGAGATAATCGGCAACGCCGTCACCATCGGTGTCGAGCGGGCAACCGAACTCGTTCACCTGCACGCCCTTCGGCGTGTTGGGGCACTTGTCGGCGCTGTCCGGAACGTTGTCGCCATCCGTATCGACGATCGGAGCCGCAACGGGCGCAGCGACCGGCACGTACTGGATGACGTCGGGCTTCGGCGGCTGGAAGGTGTACTGCAGGCCCAGGCCCAGCTGGCCATCGTCGTAGCGCGACTCGTCAGCGGATCCCGAGCCGGTGAACACCGGAACATAGCGAGCTTCGGCGCGAAGATCGAAGCCGCGGCCGAGCGCGAACAGAGCGCCCAGACCAAGGTTGACGTAACCGTTGTCTTCCTTGTCGAAGCCAGCTTCGTCGCGCTGGTAACCAGCACCAATCAAGCCGAAGGGACGCAGGCGGCCCTGGGTGAAGGGGACCATAGCGTCCACACCCACGCCCCAGCCATCAAGATCATCACGCGGTCCGCCATCCGATTCCGCGTTCTGTCCATAGGCAGACAGTTCGACGTTGAGCGACTTCGTGATCGGATATCCGAAGAGCGCGCGGGCACCGCCGCCGCTGTCGTAATCCCTGGAAGAATCGGTCAGGTAAACGAATCCGAGGCCACCGATGTAGGCACCCTCGAGCGCCGAACTCTTGGCAGCGGCGGGCGGCGGAGGCGGCGGCGGGGGTTCCGTCGTAGCGTCCTGAGCGAGGGTTACCGTCGTGGCCGAGGTGGCCATTGCTACCGCGGCCCAAAGTGCGGCCTTGCGCATTCCCACGATTGTCTCTCCTGATGTTTGCTGTTCTGCCGATGCCCGAGCCTTCCGAGTCATCAGCCCCCGGGCGCGGCTACAAAAAAACCGCGGCCCCATTAACGCGACGACTATGCACGTGTTGCCCGCGAGCAACAAGTGGCCTTTGTAAAAACCGTAATGCCGATAGGGCGCTCTGCCTAGCGTGACTCGGTTAGCGCCTTCTCTCCGTGCCGCACAACACCACCGTCCGGAAGATGCTCGATCACCATGACGGTTCGCTTAACGGCCGCTGGAATCTCATTCGTGGCGGAGCTAGGTGGCGCGAGCATCCTGATCGACTCGGCGTGATTGGTCGGTCTCGATTCAACAATGTCGCGCGCAAAAAAAGGAGGGGCTTTCGCCCCTCCTTCTTACATCTACTGCTTCGTACGCTTCAGCGAAACACCTTACGGCGCGATGCGATCCTGCAGTTCGAACAAGAAGTTCGGATCGAGCAGATCGCTGCGCGTGACGACACCCTGCGACTGAAGCGTCGCACCGGCACCCGTCAGGGTGCGCGGAGTGACCAGTGCGCTGGAGATCGTCCGTACCGCATTGTCGGCACGAGCCAGACGGAACTTGTCCTGGCTGGCTGCCAGTGCTGCGGTGAAGTTCACCGTCAGACCCGACACGCGAGACAGATCGGTTGCCGTGAACTCACCAGCCTGGGCGCCAACACCCGTCGCGTTGATGACTGCCTGCGTACCATCCAACGGATTGCAGGAAGTCGGCGCGACGCCAGCCATGTTCATCGAGTTCGACTTCGAGAACTTGTCCTGGCAGTACTGATTGAGCTCGGTCTGCGACAGCGATCCGTTGTTGCTGACGTCCGCACGGAACGCGTCGAAGTCCGTACCAAGATCCGCTCCGAGGCCGCCGAAGTAGATCGGGTGGCTGAAGAGCACCGTGAAGCTGTACTGCTGGTTGCCGTTGCTGAAGCCCGCAGCCAGGGCAGGGTTGGTCATCGGCAGGACCGTGAAGGGCCCGAGGATCGCAGCGCCCGCAAACAGCGGACGGTCGATACCGAGACCCGGGACGGTCGGCGTCGGGTTGACATCTTCCCAACGATCCCAGGTGTTGCTCCGGCCGCTCGTTTCTGCGCCCAGACGCAGGCCCTTATTGCCGGCCGTGTCCTGCACTCCGGAGTAATCCACTCGGAAGTGGCGCGGGCGGGTTTCGATCAGCGCCGTCTGCAAGCCCGTCGCGGCACCCAGAGAGGCCTTGGTGTAGATCGCGCCTTCTGCGTACTCCGTACCGGCAGGGAAGCAGTCTGCGACATTCAGCCCGCCGATCTGCGCCCGCACCGCCGGCAGCGGCAGCACGATTCGCGCGTTGGCGACACCATTCAGGTTGGCTTCCGTGCGAGCCGGGGCCGTCATGAAGTTGGCTGCCGTGTTGAGATTCACGGTCGCACCCGCGCAAGTTCCGGAATTCCCCAACGAGATGGTGCTAGCAGCGGCCGACGTGTTCAGCGCCACAGCTTCGTGGAAGTCGAACACGAAGTTGGTGCCGTCGAAGAACGCCCGCAGCATGATGGGCGGCAGGTAGTCACGCAGCGCCACACGCGCGTTGGCGTTGTTCTCCGCCGTGGCAACCGTGCCCGCGGCGTCGCGTACCAGACCGGTGAAGTCGACGAAGACCTCGTCGGTGCTGCGTGCCGCGGCTTCGAAAGCGAAGATATCGCTGACGTCGGCCGTGACGAGGAACACCGTCTTTCCGTCTTCATCGATGCGCGTTTCGGAAGCCAGATTCGTCAGCGTGAATCCAGGCGTTGCGACCCCGACCACCGTCGGCGAGCCGGTGCCCGTCAGCGTGACAGGCTCGGTGAACGCGAAGCCGATTCGCTTGACCCGACCCGCAGCGGTCGAGAGGTCCTGCGTGCCGATCGCGTTGTGGCCACTGGCGAGCAGGCCCGGCGTTGCGTCGAACGCATCGAGCTGATTGCTGGCGTTCGTCGCTTCGTTGACACCTGCGGTCGTTGCATCGTCAACGACACGGCTGCGCGACAGGCCGCCAATATCGCCGGCACCGCGCAATTCGTCGCTGGCGTAGCCGGAGCCCGGCTCACCGCCGGCACCCACGTTCGGAGCGCCAGGAGGCGTCGTGTTGGTGGTATCCGTGACGTCCAGCAGCTGCGGGGTGACGGGCAGAATCGGGGTGCCGCGGTTGGCGCCCTGACCACCGATGACCGCACCGCCGCCACCGATGTTGATCTGCGCCGATGCCGCGATGGCGTCCATCGTGAGCTGCACTTCGGTCGTGGGCGGAACCACGTCCGCCAGCGTAACGGAGGCACTGGCATCCGTTCCGCCGACTGCGGCACGAAGCTGAGCCAGGCGGCTCGGGAAGTCGGCGAGCGCACCGACCACCAGCGAGTCAAGCACAACCGCGTCACCCGCCTTGGGAATGTCTGCGAACAAATTGCCCGTCAGTACTCCGCCAACGTTGTGCGCGCCGCCTGCGATGACCACCGACACTTCGGTAGCGCCCTTGGGATCGATCACGTAACGGAAGCGACCATTCCCAACCGCCTTTGCCACCGGGGCATTGGTCGCTTCGTCGAAGCGCCCAACCACTTCGGCGCCACTTCCTGCGCCAATCGGGAAGAAGCCAACGTCGAGCGGCACACCATTTCGCTGCAGACCGATGACGACAAGACGCGCCTCAGGCGGAACCGAGAATCGGACGACCGCCGTGTTCGGGTGAATGAAGTCTGCGTTTGCCTGCGCACCAGTGGTGCGTGCGGAGAGATCAGTGCCCGGCTTAGCGTTGCCACCGAACAAACCGAGCCCGAGGTCGAAGCTCGCGAGATTCTGCAACGCCAGATTCAGACGCTGCAGGGCGAGGCGGATGGTCGGATTGGTGGCACCGTCTCCGTTGAGCTGCTCGATGCTTCCATTCCAGCCGTACTGGATGACGGTCCCGGCGCTGGTGAGCGTCGTGTTGCCCAGCAATGCGCTGTTGGACACAACGTCGATCAGGGCAGCCGTCGACTGGAACTGCGGGCTGTTCGGATTGGTAGCCGCGGTGAGGTGGCCCAGTCCGGCACCCGTAACGCCCGGCGCAGGAGCCGAGTTACCCAGCGGGCTAAACACGCGCAGCGGGAAGTTGACGTAGTTGAGGCCGTCGGCGGTGGCGAACGCGTTGCTCGGAATGGGATCCGTCAGCTGCGGCTGGCCCGGCTGGGCGCGCTCGGTCAGCGTGAATGCGTTGCCAGCGGCATCGCGAAGCGCTTCGCGCAGCACCTGCACCGTTACGATGGTGCCGGGGTCCAGAGCAGCAGCCGTGGTAACCGTGAGAGTGCTGGTGACTGCGTCGTAGGCAACGGTAGCGGGCGCCTGTGCGGTAGAGACCGGCGAATTCGGCGCGCGCACGAGCAAGCGGATCGTCGACGTGTTGAAAGGCCCAACAACCGTCTCGGAGAAGCGGAGACGCAGCGGGACCGTCGTACCATTGACCGTGCTATCCAGCAGCACCGCGGTGGGACCGGTGGTGTCGAAAGCGCCGGGGACCGCGATGAGGTAGGGCTGCAGCAGGTCCGCCGAAGCGAGGCGAGACACCTCGACGCTGAGCGCGTCGACACCGCCAGCGCCTAGCTGTACGGAGTTTCCGCCTTCGATCGTATTGGTCGTGATGCACAGCGCGGCCGGAACGCTGTTGCCGCCGGCGAAGCACGGCTGGCCCTCTGGGGCGAAGCTGATGCCGCCGTTCGGCGCGACGGGGTCGTTGGCACCCAGTCGACCCGACAGGTTGTACTGAGAGTCTGCCGCCAGACCGGTGAAGGAGAACGAACCGTCAGCCGCAGTGACGACCGGCTGGGGGACCGCTCCCGAGGCCTGGTAGCCCGTGATCGCAACGCCCGGCGCAATACCAGGCTGCGGATTGCTGCCGGTCCCTTGATCGAGGAGGACCTGCACGAAATCAGCGTTAATCGTTGCGCCGGCGATGGTCTGTCCGGTGCCCGAGTCGCGCAGGATGCCGCGAACCGTCGTGTTGAGCTGCGGCAGCGCAACGGTACCGACGCCGGCGTTGAAGCCGTCGACGAACACGAGCTGCGGGTTGGTTTGGCCGCCGCCGAGGCCTCCGTTGTCGCTGGAGGTGATCTGAGCGCGAGGGCCGACCTGGAGGTTCACACCCAGGTATCCGGCCGGCGGAATGATCGTGACAGGAATCGGCGCGTTGGCTGCCGGCGTGTTGTTATTCGGCGTGTTGGCCAGCGTAACGGCGACGTTTTCGAACTTGTACTGACCGCTCACACCGGTGGTCTGTTCGCGACCGTCGAGGAAGACGCGGGCGCCCGCAAGCGGGTTGCCGTTGGTATCAATCACCGCACCCTGAACCGTACCCTTAGGCGCGTTGATGTTGTCCGTGTTACCACCGGTGTTGCTGGAGTTGTTGTCGTCGTTGCAACCGGACAGGCCCATGCCAAAGGTCGCTGCCATGGCAGCGATCAGAAGCTTGCGGCCAGGTCTTTGAACCTTAGCGTTACCAAACGGCATTTGAAGTCTCCCTAGAAGAGAAAGGACACGAAGAAGATGAACAGAAAAGCTGCAGCTCTCAGGAGGATGCATGTTCAATTTCCCGAACCCCCTCCCTAGCGGCCGGAGGCTAGCACACGCAATTCCGGCGGCACAAGCAATTGTCTCTACAATTTTATGAATGGACTGCGACGCAATGCTCAGAGGTTTGTTGAGGACTCGGAGCATCGAGAAGAGCCTTGGTTTTGGCTTGAAATAAGGCCTTTAGACGAGACTCGCCGCTACCGTAGGCCGGCGACCGACCGGCGGTAACTTTGGGCCGATGTTGGGTCGACGAACCCTGCCTTCGAAGTGACCGGATCCAAGTTCGAGGTCGCGTTGGCCCTTCCCTCCACCGGGCAAGAATCGGCTTCAAGCTGCCCCGCGCCAGGGCGAGTTATCACCCGGACAGAGGCCAGATGCTGTCAGCCTCTTACTTGGCCAGCAGGGCGAGCTGGATGATCTGGATGAACGGCTGCGGGTACAGGCCAAGCACGAAGCTCGCCAACGTGACTGCCAGGACCATCGCTCCCCCGGTCTGGAGGCCCCAGTCCAAGGGCGCGTCGAAGCGCTGCTGCCGGTCGCGGTCCATGAACATGATGATCATCAGCCGCAGGTAATAGAACAGGCCGATCGCGCTACCCAGCACCACGGCGCCCAATAGCCACCATTCGCGGGAGTCGACACCGGCGGCAATGACGTAGAACTTGCCCACGAAGCCAGCCGTGGCCGGGATACCTGCCAGCGACAGCAGCATCGCCGTGAGAATCGACGCGATATAGGGACGGCGCCAGAACAGGCCCCGGTAGTCCTCGAGTTCGTCGGCATCCCCGTCGTTATTGAACGGGCTCGACAGCAGGGTGATGACCCCGAGCACGCCCAAGGTCGTGACCACGTAGGTGATCAGGTACGCCCCGACCGCCTCGACCGCCAGGGGGCCGGACGCGATCAGCGCCACCAGGCAGTAGCCGAAGTGGGCGATGGACGAGTAGGCCAGCATGCGCTTGACGTTGTTCTGCAGCAGTGCCAGCACGTTGCCGATCAGCATCGACAGGATGGCGAGCACCGTCAGCACGTTGATCAGCGAGAGGTTCGCGTAGCCGCCGGCTTCCACGTAGTAGCGCAGCAGCACGGCGAACACCGCGGTCTTGCTGGCCGTCGCCAGGAAGCTGGTCACGGGTGCAGGTGCCCCTTCGTAAACGTCGGGCGTCCACAGGTGGAAGGGCACCAGGGACAGCTTGAACCCGATACCGACCAGGATCATCGCGCCGCCCAGGCTGACGATGCCCGTGATGTGGCGCGGCTCGGCCATGTAAGCGCCAATCTCGGCAAATCCGAGATGCCCGACCTGGCTGTAGATCAAGGCCATGCCGAACAGCAGGAAGGAGGAGGCCGCAGCCGACAACACCAGATACTTCAGGCCGCCTTCGAGCGAGCGCTTGGAGCGCTGCGGATAGGCCACCATCGCGTACAGCGGGATCGACAGCAGCTCCAGGCCGATGAAGAACGAAACGAAATGCCGGCTCGCCACCAGCACCATTCCGCCGAGGGCCGCCAGCGTGAGCAACAGGTACATCTCTTCCTTGTTGCCCGAATAGCCGTCGAGATAGGCCTGCGACAGCGTCGCGCACGCCAGGGTGCAGACGATGATGATGCCGAAATAGAACAGGGCGTAGTTGTCGATCACCAGCAGCGGCGTGACCTGCTGCGGCAAGATCGTCGGAACCTGTTCGGGCAACAGGACCGGCCCGAAGAACAGGATGGCCACCGAGATCCAAGCCAGGTTCAGCCCCAGAACGCCGACCGTCGCGTTCCAGAAGTGATGCCGCTTGATCGCGATGGCGAGCATCACCGCCACGGCGGCGCCACTGGTGAAGAGGATGGGGGCGAGCGCCATCCACTGGTGTGCCGTAATCGTCATGGCGCCACCCCCACGACGGCCGCGGCCGCTTCCGGCTGCGCCGCCGCATAGATGGCCGCGACGTGCTGCATGGCGGACGCCGACGTGTCGAGGAAGGGTTGCGGGTAAAGGCCAAGCCACAGCATCAGGATCATCAGCGAACCGAGCATTCCCAGTTCACGCGCGTTGAGATCCTGCAGTTTCTCGTCACCGTGGCCATCGTCCTGCGTCGGCCCGTGAAAGGCGCGCTGGATCATCATCAGCGAATAGACGGCGGCCAGAATCAGGCCGGTCGAGGCCGCGATCGTCACGATCGGATCCTTCGGCCAGCTTCCGATCAGCACCAGGAATTCACCGATGAAATTGCCGAGACCCGGGAGTCCCAGCGACGCGGCGACGAAGAACAAGGTGATCGGCGGCAGGTAGGGGAAGCGAGACCAGAGACCGCCCATCTTGCGCAGGTCGCGCGTGTGCAAGCGCTCGTAGATTTCGCCGCAAAGGATGAACAGCGCGCCCGCCGAGATCCCGTGCGCGAGCATCTGGATGACGACACCCTGCAACGCGATCTCGGTGCCGGCATAGACGCCCACCAGGATGAAGCCCATGTGCGAGACCGACGAGTAAGCGACCAGCCGTTTCACGTCCGTCTGCGCGAACACCATGATGCCGGCGTAGACGATGCCCGCGACGCCCAGCCACATCGCGACCGGCGCGAAATCCGCCGACGCGT
This sequence comes from uncultured Salinisphaerales bacterium, assembly GCA_964644715.1. GTDB lineage: Bacteria > Pseudomonadota > Gammaproteobacteria > Nevskiales > Nevskiaceae > Panacagrimonas. The sequence goes on along the minus strand of CAZXXM010000066.1, from coordinate 3,520 downwards.
TGGGGAACAGGGGAATGCCGAAACGCAGCATGCCGTAGGCCGCGGTCTTCAGCAGGATGCCCGCGAGGTCGACCGATCCGGCGGTCGGCGCCTGCGAGTGCGCGTCCGGCAGCCAGGTATGCAGAGGCACCGCAGGGGTCTTGACCGCGAACGCGATGAAGAAGCCGAGCATCAGGATGTACTCGACGTTCGCGCTCATCTGCGTCTTGAGCAGGTCCTCGTAGTTGAACGTGATGACGTTCGTGGTCTGGTAGTTGACGAACACCAGCCCGAGGATCGCGAGCAGCATGATCAGGCCAGAGGCCTGGGTGAACAGGAAGAACTTGGTCGCCGCGTAAACCTTGCCCTTGCCGCCCGGGGAGTCGTGCCCCCACAGCGCGATCAGGAAGTACATCGGCACCAGCATCATTTCCCACAGGAAGAAGAACAGGAACAGGTCGAGCGTCAGGAACACGCCGACCACGCCGCCCAGGTTCCACAGCAGGTTGAGATGGAAGAAGCCGACGTTGCGATCGATTTCCTTCCACGAACAGATGATCGCCATCACGCCGAGCAGGTTGGTCAGCAGCACCAACAGGATCGACAGGCCATCGAGCGCGAAGTGGACCGAAATGCCGAAACGGGGGATCCACGGGGCCTTGTACTCGAGTACCCAGCGGGTGGCACCGTCGGCGGCCGGGAGACTGTAGTCGTACGACACCCACAGCCAGACCGAAATGGCCATGGCCAGCAACATGCCGATCAGCGCGATCCAGCGCGGATACTTGGTGCC
>CAZXXM010000066.1:0-2648 GCA_964644715.1 uncultured Salinisphaerales bacterium | reverse complement strand
TCCGGGATCAGCGTGATGCCCTGATCGACGACGTCCTTGGCGTTCACACGGATGAACCAGAGATACGGCTTCACGAACAGCTGGTCATAGAGCCAGTCGAATCCGAAGGCAGAGCCCCACCAGCGCAGGATAGGGTTGCGCGAGTCGCGCAATTCCTCGGAACGCTTGCGGGATCGCCCGAAGATCAGCCAGGCCAGCGCGACGCCGGACAACGAAACTGTCACCGAGATGGCCTCGAGCAGATGCTTCTTGTGCTCCATCTCCTCGGAGAACTCGTGCCGCGGCAGCACACCGTCCAGCGGCAGATGGATAAACCCGCCGAGCAGCGCGGCCACCGCGAGGATGGCCAGCGGAAGGTCGTGCGCGAACTTGGAGTGCGGCTTGTGCACGCCGTGGTGGTGCGCCTCACCGAAGAACGCGATGAAGATCATGCGGAACGTGTACAGCCCGGTCATGAACGCGCCGAACAGGCCCATGTAGTACAGGTGCATGTTCCCGCCGGCATAGGCCTCGAACAGGATCTCGTCCTTCGAGAAGAATCCGGACGTACCCGGAAACGCGATCAGCCCCAGCGAACCGATCAGAAACACCCAGAACGTGAAGGGCAGATCACGTCTGAGATTTCCCATCTTGAAGATGTCCTGCTCGTGGTGCAGCGCCAGGATCACCGAGCCGGCCGAGAGGAACAGCAGCGCCTTGAAGAAGGCATGCGTCATCAGGTGGAAGATCGCCGGCTGGTAGGCGCCGGCACCGAGCGCCAGGAACATGTAGCCGATCTGGCTCATCGTCGAATAGGCGAGCACGCGCTTGATGTCGGTCTGCTGCAGAGCGATGAAGCCCGCCATCAGTGCGGTGATGCCGCCCACCCAGCCCACCGCCTCGAGCGCGATCGGCGAGACCTCGAACATCACGTGCGTGCGCGCGATCAGGTAGACACCGGCGGTGACCATCGTCGCCGCGTGGATCAGCGCGGAGACCGGCGTCGGGCCGGCCATCGCGTCCGGCAGCCAGGTCTGCAGCGGAAGCTGCGCCGACTTGCCGCAGGCGCCTCCGAGAATCAGCAGCGCCGCGATCGTGGCGATCATCGGGCCGTCCTTCCATTCCACCGCCACCTTCGACATCAGCTCCTGGATGTCGAGCGTGCCGAACTGCGTGAACAGGATGAACAGGCCGATCGCCATGAATGTATCGCCGACGCGCGTGATGACGAAGGCCTTACGCGCGGCATAGCCGTTGGCGGCGTCCTTGTACCAGAAGCCGATCAGCAGGTACGACGCCAGGCCCACGCCCTCCCAACCGAAGTACAGGAACACCAGGTTGTCGCCGAGCACCAGGAACAGCATCGAAGCGACGAACAGGTTCATGTACGACAGGAAGCGATCGTACGAATCGTCGCCGCGCATGTACCAGGACGCGAACAGGTGGATGAACGTGCCGACGCCGGTGATCACGCCGGTCATCGCCAGCGACAGCCCATCGAGCCGCAGCGCCAGCCGGATGTCGAGATTGCCCACGTGCATCCACTGCCACAGCACCTGCGTGTACGCGCCGCCCTCGGGCGGACTCGTCAGGAACTGGTAGGCACAGAGAACGTAAACGAGGAACGCGCCAGCGACGGAACCCACGCCGACGAACGCGGCCGGGATTTCCGGCAGGCGTCCGCGGGCGAAAGCCAGCGTGACGAAACCGGCGAGCGGAAGAGCAAAGACGAGGAACAGGAAGTCGAGCATCGCCTTATCCCTTCATCTGCGAAGCGGCATCGACGTCCAGCGAGCCGAAGCGACGATACAACTGCAACAGCAGCGCCAATCCCACGCAGGCCTCGCAGGCCGCGAGCGTGATGATCATCATGAACATGATCTGGCCGTCCGGCTGCTGCCAGCGGCTGCCAGCCACGACGAAAGCCAAAGCCGCCGAGTTCATCATGATCTCGAGCGACATCAGCATGAAGAGGATGTTGCGGCGCACGAGCAGACCCATCAGGCCGAGCGCAAACAGCACGCCCGCCAGCGCGAGGCCATGCTCCATCGGTATGCCGGCGGCTTCGGTCATTCCCTTGGTTCTTCGTCTGGTGGTCTAGTCGTGCTTGCCGAGGTGATACGCCGCGACCAGGCCCGCGGTCAGCATCATCGACGCCAATTCCACGGCGAGCAGGTACGGCCCATACAGCGCGATGCCCACTTCCTTGGGCCCGATCTCGCGCAGCCCGGCCGGCGTGTGGTGCCCGTCGAGCATCAATTGAAGAATCGGGAACAGCAGCGCCGCGCACAGGATGCCCGGACCGATCCAGGTGCTGGGTCGCAACCAGGCCTGTTCCTGACGGATCACCGATTCGCCGAGATTGAGCATCATCACGACGAACACGAACAGCACCATGATGGCGCCGGCGTAGACGATCACTTCGAGCATCGCCGCGAACGGCGCGCCCAGCGAGAAGAACACGCTGGCCACCGCCAGCAGCGACACGACCAGGTACATCAGGCCGTGCACCGGGTTCGGATTGACGATCACCAGGATCGTCGAAATCACGGCGATGAAGCCGAAGAAATAGAACGCGACGTCCTGGAGGCTCATGGCAGCAGGCTCTTCACGTTGACCGGCTGCGCTTCATTCAGCGCCGCACCCTTGGGCTTGCCCTTCACGGCCAT
>CAZXXM010000065.1:5206-11610 GCA_964644715.1 uncultured Salinisphaerales bacterium | reverse complement strand
TCAAGGAAAAGATCGACGACGCCAAGGACGCCGTGAAGGCCGGCGTCGAAGCCGTCAAGGACAAGATCAATGAAGTCCGCGGCAAGGACGCGCGCGTGCAGTAAGACGTTTCGGGCATTCGATCGCCGCAGTTCCCTGCTGCGCGGTCGATGACGCCGGGCTCCGGCCGCGCTTGCGCGGCCGGAGTTTTTTGTGTTTGCGGCTTGGAACAGCGCACCTGCGTCCTTCTCCACCGATGCGGGCATCCAACATTCAAAGCTCAAAACGTTTAGCGCAAAAAAAGCAAAGATTTTTATGGACGCCTCCGGCCTGATGATGTCGCAGGGCCGAATGCCGTCACTTCACAAAATCTTTGCGCTCTCTGCGCTTTTCTTTGCGTCCTTTGCGTTGAACTTTTTTTCTTCGACGCCCGAGCCACGCACAGAACGCTCAAAGAGGTCCACGCCGCAAATCACCCTCGTCTTAATGGAACCCTAAATCTTCACCCGCAGCATGGACGCATGCCCGGCCTTCGCCCGGCACCGCAACCCGGCCCGTCGGCCGGCAAGAGGACCGATTCCATGCCCCGCATCACTTCCTTCCGGACCTTCATCCGCACGCCCCTCGCCGCCGCGGTGCTCGCGGCCTCGCTCGCCGCACCGGTCGGCGCCGTCGTGGCGCTGGGCGGCACGCAGCCCGGCGGCGTCACTGCCGTCGACCCGCACACCGCCACGCCGATCCCGGCCATCGCGCTGCCGGACTTTGCGGCGCTCGCGCGCCAGTACGGCCCGGCCGTCGTCAACATCACCGTCACCGAAAACATGAAGACCTCGCTGCGCATGCCGCCCGGCTTCGGCAACGGCGGCGACGATTCGGACGACGGTGACGACGACGACAACGGCAATCCGGGCATCCCGCCGTGGTTCCGCGGCATGCCGCCCGGTGCGCCGCAGGGTCCGATGCACGGCCAGGGCTCGGGCTTCATCGTGAGCGCCGACGGCACCATCCTGACCAACGCGCACGTCGTGGCCGACGCCAAGACCGTGACGGTCAAGCTCACCGACCACCGCGAGTTCCCGGCCAAGGTCGTCGGCGTCGACACCACCAGCGACGTCGCCGTGCTGAAGATCGACGCCAAGGATCTGCCCACGGTGAAGATCGGCGACACCCGCCGCGTATCGGTCGGCGAGTGGGTGGTCGCCATCGGTGCGCCATTCGGCTTCGAGAACAGCGTCACGCAGGGCATCGTCAGCGCCAAGGGCCGCACGCTGCCCGACGGCTCGTACGTCCCGTTCCTGCAGACCGACGTGGCGATCAACCCGGGCAACTCGGGAGGCCCGCTGTTCAATCTCGCCGGCGAGGTCGTCGGCATCAACTCGCAGATCTACTCGCGCAGCGGCGGCTACATGGGCGTGTCCTTCGCGATTCCGATCGACGTGGCGATGAACGTCAGCGGGCAGCTGCAGGCGACCGGCCACGTCGCGCGCGGCCGCCTCGGCGTCACGGTGCAGCCGGTGAACGGCGCCTTCGCCAAGTCTTTCGGGCTGGAGAAGCCGGAAGGTGCGCTGATCTCCGACGTGGACGACGACAGCCCCGCCGCGAAGGCCGGCCTGCAAAGCGGCGACGTGATCCTGAGCTTCAACGGCGACGCGATCCAGGATTCGTCCGAGCTGCCGGCGCGCGTCGCGGCGCTGAAGCCGGGCCAGAAGGCCACGATCGCCATCTGGCGCAACCGCAAGGCCAAGGACCTCACGGTCCAGGTCGGCGAGATGCAGGACCGCAAGGTCGCCAGTGCGAACGATCAGTCGGTCCCGCCCGGCAAGCTGGGCCTGGCGGTGCGCCCGCTGGACAAGGCCGAGCAGCGTGAAAGCGATGCGGACGGCCTGCTGGTCGAGCGCGTGGCCGGCGCGGCGGCCGAGGCGGGCATCCAGCCGGGCGACATCGTGCTATCCGCCAACGGTGTTTCGGTGAAGAGCGTGGAGCAGCTGCGCGAACGCGTCGAGAAGGCCGACGGTTCGGTAGCGCTGCTGATCCAGCGGGACGGCCACCGCCTGTTCGTTCCGGTCGACGCCGGATAACGTAAAGGCGACGCGGGATAATCGCGGCGGCGCCGTCCTCCGGGAGGGCGCCGTCGCGTTTGGGGTGGTCCTGGGAGGAAGATTCGAATGGGTGATTCACTGGCGAGCCTCGAACCCGAGGTCGCGCCCGCACCGGCGTCCCGGCTGAAGCAGTGGGCGCCCTGGCTGCTGGGACTCGCCTTCGTCGCGCTCGGCGCCCTGTGCTTCGAAGCGCTCGGCGACATGGCGGCCGAGCTGCGCTACGAGGCCGTGGTCGAGGCCATCCACGACACCGATTCGCTGCGCCTGATCCTGGCGGCGATCGCCACGGCGCTGAGCTACTTCGCGCTGACCGGTTACGACTATTTCGCGATGCGCTACGTCGGCGCCGCGGTGCCCTACCGCGTTACCGGGCAGGCCGCGTTCATCGCATACGCCTTGAGCAATTCGATCGGCCTGGGCGTGCTCACCGGCGGCGCCGTGCGCCTGAGGCTCTACGGCGCCGCCGGCGTCGAGCCGGAGCGTGTCGGTCGTGCGATCGCGTTCAACGCGCTCAGTTTCGGACTGGGCGTGGGCGTGGTCGGCGCCCTGTCGCTGCTGTGGGCGGCCCAGGCCGTTGCCCCGGCGATCCACGTTCCGGCCTGGCTGGTGCAGGGCGCGGCAGCCCTGTTCCTGGCCGCGATCGCCGCGCTGGTCTGGCTGTGCCGCAAGGGCGGCGAACGCCGCATCCTCGGACGCATCAGCCTGCAGGCGCCCGCGCTGTCGCTGACCCTGCCGACCTTGGCGATCTCGGCATTCGACATCGCGGTGTCGGCCGCGGCGCTGTGGGTGCTGCTGCCGGAAGGCACGGTGTCGTTCGCGCCGTTCCTCGCGTTCTACGCGGTCGCCGTCGTGCTGGGCATCCTCAGCCACCTGCCCGGCGGCATCGGCGTGTTCGAGGCGGTGATGCTGCTGGCCCTGGGCGGCGATGCGCCGCCCGAGGAGCTGGCCGGCGCGCTGGTGCTGTACCGCGTCATCTACTACGTGCTGCCGCTGATGCTGGCGCTGGCCTGGCTGGTGATCCACGAGTTGCGCCGTGCGCGCGAAACCGCGGTGGTGCGCGCGATGGTGGGCCTGACGCCGATGCTGATGGCCGCGCTGACCTTGATCGTCGGCACGATGCTGCTGGTCTCCGGCGTGACGCCGGCCACCGACGAGGCCACCACCCTGCTGGCACTGCACGTGCCGCTGCCGGTGGTCGAGGCCGCGCATTTCCTGGGCAGCATCGCGGGCCTTGCGCTGCTGTTCGTGGCGCGCGGGATGCTGCTGCGAATCGACGCGGCCTGGTGGGCCGGCGTGGTGCTGGGCGTGCTGAGCCTGGTGCTGGCGCTGCCCAAGGGCATCGCCGTCAACGAAGCGCTGGTGCTGGCCGGATTCGTGGCCCTGCTCAGTGCGTCGCGGCGCCAGTTCACGCGGCATGCCTCGCTGCTGTCGCAACCCTTCAGCCCGGGCTGGACCGGCGCGGTGGCGGCGATCGTCGCGGTGGTGACCCTGCTGCTGTTCCTGGTCTACCGCGACGTGCAGTACACGAAGGAACTGTGGTGGCAGTTCGAGTTCGACGCCAATGCGCCGCGCTCCCTGCGCGCGCTGCTGGCGGTGGCGCTGCTCGCGTTCGCCTTCGCGATGCGCCAGTTGTTCCGCCCGGCGTCACCGGTGCTCAAGCCGGTGGACCGTGCGACGCTCGATCGTGCCGCGCGCGTGGTCAGCGCGCAGGACAAGGCCGATGCGGGGCTGGCGCTGATGGGCGACAAGCAGCTGCTGTTCTCGGAGTCCGACAAGGCCTTCGTCATGTACGGGCGGCGCGGCCGCTCCTGGGTGGCGCTGTTCGACCCGGTGGGTCCCGAGAGCGAGGCGCCGGAACTGATCTGGCGCTTCCTCGAGCAGGCGCGCGAAGCCGGCGGACGGGCCTCGTTCTACCAGGTGAGGCCGGAGCTGCTGCCGCACTACCTCGACGCCGGATTGCGCCTGCTGAAGCTCGGCGAGCACGCGTCGGTGGACCTGCCCTCGTTCACGCTGAAAGGTTCGCGCCGTTCCAACCTGCGCCAGGGCGTCAGCCGCGGCGAGCGCGAGGGCCTGAGGTTCGAGGTGATCTCCGCGGACGCGCTGCCCGCGGTGATCGGCGAGCTGCGCGCGGTGTCCGATGCCTGGCTGCGCGAGCACCGGGCCGCCGAGAAGTCGTTCTCGCTGGGCGCCTTCGCCGAGAACTACGTGCTGCGCCAGCCGGTCGCCGTCACGCGACATGAAGGACGCATCGTCGCTTTCGCGACCCTGATGGTCACCGACCGCAAGATCGAGGCGAGCGTGGACCTGATGCGCCACCTGCCCGACGCACCCAAGGGCACGATGGACTACCTGTTCGTGAAGGTGATGCTGTATTTCCAGTCCGAGAACTTCCAGCGCTTCGGCCTGGGCATGGCGCCGCTGTCGGGCATGGCCGATCACCCGCTGGCGCCGAACTGGCATCGCCTGGGGCGGCTGCTGTTCTCGCACGGCGAGCACTTCTACAACTTCCAGGGCCTGCGCGCGTTCAAGGAAAAGTTCGACCCGCAATGGCAACCGCGGTATCTCGCCGCGCCCGGCGGCGTCGCGCCGCTGCTGGTGCTCGCCGACACCGCAGCGCTGATCAGTGGAGGATTGCGTTCGATGGTGAGCCGTCAGGAGACAGCCAAACGATGAACGTCACGATGCGCCTTGCGCTTCGACGCGCCGCGCTTTTCTTGGCGAGCCTGCTGATCGCACACGCGGCGCCCGCGCAGCAGAAGCTCTCGCACGGGCTGTTCGACGACGTGGCGATCTACCGTCCGCAGGGCGCAGCCACCGGGGCGGTGCTGCTGCTGTCCGGCGATGCGCCCTCGCCCGCCGTCGGCAAGAGCGGCGACGTGTCCTCCGCGATGGCCGCGGCGCTGGTGCAGGACGGCGCGATGGTCGCGCTGATCGACATGGGGAAGCTGCGCGCAAGACTCGAGAAGGATGGTGGCGACTGCGTGTTCCCGGAAGGCGATTTCGAGAACCTGTCGCACTACATCCAGGGCTACGAGAAGCTGTCGACGTATCACACGCCGGTGATCGCCGGCGTCGGCAACGGCGCCGCGCTGGCCTACACGATGCTCGCGCAGTCGGACCCCGGAACGTTCTCCGGCGGACTGACCCTGGGCTTCAGGCCCGAACTGGATCTGAAGAAGAAGCTCTGCGAGGGCGAAGGCCAGCACTTCAACAGCCGCAAGGACGGTTCCGGCGTGCACCTGCTGCCGGCGCCCGCGCTGGCGCTGCCGTGGATCGCGCTGCAGGACAAGCCTTCGCTCACCGCTACCAAGGACTTCGCGCGCGCGATGACGACGGTGGAAGTGGTGTCGGTGGCCCAGGGCAAGCACGACCAGGTTCCACCTCCCGACGAGCTGAGCCTGGTGCGCGCCGCGTACCGTCGCATCGGTGCGCACAAGCCCAGCGCGCTGCCGCCACCTCCGGTGCGGCTCGGCGATCTGCCGGTGATCGAAGTGCCGGCCACCGCCGTCGACGAAGGCGTTGGCGATCGCTTCGCGGTGCTGCTGTCGGGCGACGGCGGCTGGGCCGGGCTGGACAAGGAAGTGGCCGCGGCCCTGGCCAAGCGCGGCGTCCCGGTCGTGGGCTTCGATTCGCTGCGCTACTTCTGGGACGCGCGCACGCCGGCCGGGCTGTCTGCCGACGTCGATCGCCTGGTGCGCTACTACGCCTCGCACTGGAAGAAGCCGCGCGTGATCCTGATCGGCTACTCGCAGGGCGCCGACGTGCTGCCGTTCGCGCTGAACCGGCTGCCGCCGGCGACGCGCGCGATGGTGTCCGACACCGTGCTGATGGCGCTGGGCACGAACGCCTCGTTCGAATTCCATCTCGGCAACTGGGTCGGCAGCGGCGACGGCGACGCGCTGCCGATCGAACCGGAGACCCGCGCGCTCGATCCGGCGCGCACGCTGTGCCTGTACGGCAAGGACGAACCCGAATCGCTGTGCTCGACGCTACCCGCGGGCCGCGTGACGGCCGAGGCGCTGCCGGGTGGGCATCATTTCGACGGCGCTTACGACGTGCTCGCGGCCCGCATTCTCCAACCGTAGCCCGGAAGAAGTCCGGGATTGCGCCCGATCGGCGACAGACGCCCCGGACTTCGTCCGGGCTACGGTGACGACGGTCGCGATCCTCAGACCGTGAGGTGATGCCTCACCATCTCGTCGGTCAATTCGCCGATCGCACCGCCGGCGACGTTGCGGCCCTTGTCCAGAATGCAGAAGTCGCTGGCGACACGCCGCACGAACGGCAGCTTCTGCTCGACGATGAGCACGGTGAGCCCCTGCTCCT
>CAZXXM010000065.1:0-5196 GCA_964644715.1 uncultured Salinisphaerales bacterium | reverse complement strand
CAGGTCCCCGATCTCGTGGACGATGTTCGGCTGGATGCCTTCGCAGGGTTCGTCGAGGATCAGCATCTTCGGCTGCAGCAGCAGCGCGCGACCGATCGCGAGCTGCTGCTGCTGACCACCGGACAGGTCACCACCACGCCGCCGCAGCATCTGCTTGAGCACCGGGAACGTCGTGTAGACGCGCTCCAGCGCATCCGCCGGCCGCTCGCGCTTGGCGAACAGTCCCATGCGCAAATTCTCTTCCACCGTGAGCTGCGAAAAGATCTCGCGGCCCTGCGGCACGTAACCGATGCCCAGGCCCGCACGCGCTTCGGCCGCCGACTTGCGCAGGTCGCGGTCCTGGTAACCGATCTCGCCGGAGGCCGCCGGAATCAGCCCCATCACGCACTTGAGCAAGGTGGTCTTGCCCATGCCGTTGCGGCCCATCAGGCAGGTGCGCGATCCGGGACGGATCGTCATGTCGATGTCCCACAGCGTGTGGCTGCCGCCGTAGAACTGGTTGAGGTTCTTGATCGAAAGCATGGTCTCAGTGGCCTCCGTCGCCGAGGTACACCTCGATGACCTTCGGATCGTTCTGCACCTGTTCCATCGACCCTTCCGCCAGCACCGAACCCTGGTGCAACACGGTGACGGTGCGCGCGATGGAGCGGACGAAGTTCATGTCGTGCTCGACGACGACCACCGAGTGCTTGCCCGCGAGCGACACCAGCAGCTCGGCGGTGCGCTCGGTTTCCTGCGGTGTCATGCCGGCGACCGGTTCGTCGACCAGCAGCAGCGCGGGGTCCTGCATCAGCAGCATGCCGATCTCCAGCCACTGCTTCTGCCCGTGCGACAGGCTGCCCGCACGCGCGGCGCGATGATCTTTCAGGCCGATGGTCTCCAGCACCTCGTCGATGCGCTGGTGCTGCTCGGGCGTCATCTTCGCGAACAGCATCCGCCAGACCGACTTGTTGCCGGCCATCGCCAGTTCGAGATTCTCGAACACGCTGTGCTCGGAGAACACTGTCGGCTTCTGGAACTTGCGACCGATACCGGCCTCGGCGATCTGGGGCTCGCTCAAGGTCAGCAGGTCCACCGTCTGCCCGAACCACGCGGAACCCTGGTCGGGCCGCGTCTTGCCGGTGATGACGTCCATCATCGTGGTCTTGCCCGCGCCGTTCGGGCCGATGATGCAGCGCAATTCGCCGGCCTCGACGTACAGCGACAAATTGTTCAGCGCACGGAAGCCGTCGAAGCTGACGGTGATGCCTTCGAGGTACAGGATGATGTTGTGCGACAGATCGAGCCGCGGCGCGGAGGCGCTGCCGCCACGGTTGAGCACGCGCCCGACCGTGTTGCCGAAGCGCTCGATGCCGCCCCGCAACCCGGGCGCGCTCATCGGGCTCTCCTGGCGCGCTGCTGCCGCAAGGTGTCGATCTTCGCCTTGATGTCCGGCAGCACGCCGACGATGCCCTTGGGCAGGAACAGCGTGACGACGACGAACAGCGCGCCGAGCGCGTACAGCCAGACGTCCGGCAGCGCATCGGTCAGCACCGTCTTGGCGTAGTTCACCAGCACCGCGCCGACGACCGCGCCGTACAAGGTCCCGCGCCCGCCGACCGCCACCCAGATCACGACCTCGATCGAGTTGATCGGCGCGAACTCGCCCGGATTGATGATGCCCACCTGCGGCACGTACAGCGCGCCGGCGAGGCCGGCGAGCATCGCGGAGAACGTGAACAGCCAGAGCTTGTAGTTCTCCACCCGGTAGCCGATGAAGCGCGCGCGGCTCTCGGCATCGCGAATGGCCTGCACGACGCGACCGAAGCGGGACCGCACGATGTAACGGCACGCGAAGTAGCCGAAGCCGAGACTGACGGCGGTGGCTGCGAACAGGGCGACACGGACACCCGGCTGCTTGAGGTCCAGTCCCAGCAGATCCTTGAAATCGGTCAGGCCGTTGTTGCCGCCGAAGCCCATCTCGTTGCGGAAGAAGGCCAGCAGCAGGGCGTAAGTCAGTGCCTGCGTGATGATCGACAGGTAGACGCCGGTCACCCGCGAGCGGAACGCCAGCCAGCCGAACAGGTAGGCCAGCAGGCCGGGCACGAACACCACCATGATCATCGCGAACCAGAACTGGTCCATGCCCTGCCAGAACCACGGCAGCTCCTTCCAGTTCAGAAACACCATGAAGTCGGGCAGCACCGGGTCGGCGTAGACACCGCGCGTGCCGATCTGGCGCATCAGGTACATGCCCATCGCGTAACCGCCCAGCGCGAAGAACGCGGTGTGCCCCAGGCTGAGGATCCCGCAGTAGCCCCAGATCAGGTCCACCGCCACCGCCAGCAGCGCGTAGCACATGTACTTGCCGATCAAGGTCACGCTGTACGAAGACAGGTGCAGCACGTGGCCCTCGGGCACCACGAGATGGAGGATCGGCACCAGCACCGTGACGATCGCCAGCACCGTCAGGAACAACCCGCTCGGCAGGTCGTTGCGCATCAGCAACTGGTAGGGCGTCGGTGGCGCGTGCTTGGCGAGCTGGCGCGGTGCTTCCATGGTGTTTTCCATCAGGCGATCCCATCCCGCAGCCCGGACGAAGTCCGGGACGACGTGCGACTCGATGCTGAGGCCCCGGACTGCGTCCGGGCTACGAGAACGTTCATCAATGTCCCTCCGCCGCACGGCCTTTCTGTGGGAACAAGCCACGCGGCTTGCGCTGGATGAACAGGATCAGCGCCACCAGCACGAGGATCTTCGCGAGCACGGCACCGGCATACGGTTCGAGCAGCTTGTTGATGACACCCAACGACATGCCGCCGATCAAGGTGCCCCAGAGATTTCCGACGCCGCCGAAGACCACGACCATGAACGAATCGATGATGTAGGCCTGCCCCAGGTTGGGGCCGACGTTGGTGAGCTGCGACAGCGCCACGCCGGCGATACCCGCGATGCCGGCACCCAGGCCGAACGTGGCCGCGTCGACGAAGGCACTGCGCACGCCCATCGCGCGCGCCATCGGCCGGTTCAGCGACACCGCGCGTACCTGCAGGCCCAGCGGCGTGCGCTTGAGCACCGCCACCAGCGCGGCGAAGACCATCAGCGAGAACACCAGGATGTAGAGGCGGTTGTAGGTCAGTGCGAGCGCATCGTTGACCTGCCAGACGCCGCTCATGAATTCGGGGATCGACACCGGCCGGTTGTTCGGCGAGAACACCGAGCGCACCAGCTGCTGCAGGATCAGCGACAGGCCGAACGTCGCGAGCAGGGTCTCCAGCGGCCGTCCGTACAGGAAGCGCACGATGCCGCGCTCGATCGCCACGCCGAACAGTCCGGAGACGACGAACGCGGCCGGCACCGACAGCAGCAGCGCCAGGCCGTGATGATCGGGCAGCAGCAGCTGCATCACGTAGGCCGTGTACGCGCCGAGCATGATCAGCTCGCCGTGGGCCATGTTGATCACACCCATCACGCCGAACGTGATCGCAAGGCCGATGGCTGCGAGCACCAGCACCGAGCCCAGCGACAGGCCGAAGAACATCGTTTCAGCCGCGCCGTAGACCGACCGCCAGAAGTCGATGTTGTCGAGCGCGTTCTTCGCGGCGAGGCGCACCTGCTCGTCGGGTTCCGCAGCGCTGCCGTCCTCCGCCGTCGCCACCAGCGCGGAAAGCCGGTTATGCGCTTCGGGTGCGAGCTCGCCGTCGAGCGTGCGCACCGCGGCGAGGCGTGTGCCTGCATCCGGGCTTTCCAGGTCCGCCAACGCGAGGCCCACCTGGATCGCGCGCTTCACGTCGTCGTCCCTTTCGGTCGCGAGTCCTGCGCGAAACGAGGCAACGGTGGTTTCGTCCAGCGCGCGCATCGATTCCTTGACCGCGGACAGGCGCACGGCCGGATCGGGATCCGTCAGCGCGATCTGAGCCAGCAGGTTCTTCAGCGACTTGCGCAGCGAGTTGTTGGTGCCGATCTTCGACAGGCCCTCGGCGGGTTCGTTGCCGATGGATTTCTGCGTGACCGGGTCGGTCAGCGCGAGCGATTCCTCGCTGCCTTCCAGCGCCTCGGCGATGACGATGACGCCGTCGCTGCTGCGGGCGTACAGCTTTCCGTCCAGGAACGCGGCCAGCGTCGATCGCGCGTTCGGATGTCCCGATGCGGCGACTTTCTGGGCCACCGCTTCCTTCTCGGCGAAATTCGCATTCGCCAGCGGCGCGAGCAGCGCCGCCAGATCGTTCGTGACCACGGGTGCGGCCGGTGCTGTCGCCGCGGCCGCGGGTTCGGCCGGAGCGGCCGGCGCCTCTTCGGCTTTCGCCGTGGAAGCGCCGAACGCGGCGAGCCCCAGTGCGGTGCACAGGATCGCGAGCCGATGTCGCAGTCGCAGCTTGGGGTGAATGGGTTTCATGGGATTCAACTAGCGAGGACCGGGCCAAAACCGGGCTTCCTGCCACTGGCAGGAGCCCGGTTCCCAGGGGCCCTCAGGAAAGGAAGGCGTTCGCGAATCGGGAGCTGTTCGCGGGTTTCCCTCTCCCCGCGCCAGCGGGGAGAAGGCCGGGGTGAGGGGCCGACGTCAGGATCGGCAACCTCATCACGATCAGCCTGCTTGAGCGTCGAAAGCCGCCCCTCGCCCCAGCCCTCTCCCCATGCATGAAGCCGCATGGGGAGAGGGAGCCGGCAGAGGAAATCGTCGATCGACGTTCCGAACCCGAACACCGATTCAAATCACCCGGTTCAGTAGTTCTGACCCGAGCACTTCTTGGTCTTCGTGTTGTAGTTGCCGCACTTGAGCTTCACCCAGTCGGCCTCGATGTCCTTCGAACCGTCGAGGAAATCGCTCCAGGCGTCGCCCGGCACTTCCTTCTCGGTCTTCCAGACGATGTCGAACTGGCCGTCCTCGCGCACTTCGCCGATGTAGACCGGCTTGGTGATGTGGTGGTTGGGCAGCATCGTCGCGGTGCCGCCGGTGAGGTTGGGCACCGACAGGCCGATGATCGACTCGCTGACCTTGTCGACGTCCACGCTCTTGGCTTTCTCGGCCGCCTCGACCCACAGCTTGAAGCCGATCACCGTGGCCTCCATCGGGTCGTTGAAGGTGCGCTTCGGGTTCTTCGTGAACGTGCGCCAGGTCTTGATCGCCGCGGAGTTGGCCGGCGCGCTGTAGGTCTGGAAGTAGTTCCATGCGGCCAGGTGACCGACCAGGGGCTTGGCATCCAGGCCGGCGAGTTC
>CAZXXM010000064.1:0-11702 GCA_964644715.1 uncultured Salinisphaerales bacterium | reverse complement strand
CCCGTAGCCCGGACGCAGTCCGGAGTTGCGCTCGCAATACGTGGAGCGATCCCGGACTGCGTCCGGGCTACGAAGAGCATGGGGACTCGAACAGGGCGAGCACGGCCACCAGGTGTCCTTCCCGCACGAACACCCGGCCCTCGGCGCGCAGTCCCGCGAACGCGGCCTGCGCCACCGGCGTCAGCGGCCGTGGCACGAAGATCTCGGCCGGTGCATCGAACTCGATCCGGACGTCGGAGAAGTCCAGCCACGCGCGCCGCAGCGGATGAATGGCCTTGTGCACGCATTCCTTGGCGCAGAACACAAGGCGCGCGATCTCGGGTCGCGCCTCCAGCGCACCCCTGACCCAGTCGTGCTCGTCGTCGGTCAGCACGAGGTCGCCGGCGTCGGCCGGCAGCGGCTCGGCCGGTTCCACGTCGACGCCGAGCGCCACGCAGGCCTCCTTTCGCGCGACCGCCGCCACCGCGTAGCACTCGCTATGCGCGAGGCTTCCGGTGAAGCCCTCGGGCCACACCGGCGCACCACCGGGATCCTTGCGGATCTCCTGCACCGGCTGGCCTTGCTCCGCAAGCAGATCGATGGCCAGTGCCCGCGCGCTGCGCGACTGGTGCACGCGCCGCATCGCCGGCGTCAGACGCGATTCGGCACCCGGTACGCCGAAGACGCCGAGCCGCGCGGCCACGCCGGGCCAGGGCAACGGAAGATCGATGCGGCGCATCGTCGTGGCCGCACCGATCCGGCGGGTCAGTCGGTGACCGCGCCCCGGGACGCGCTCGACACCGCGCGCGCGAACTTCGCCAGCACGCCGCGGGTGTAGCGCGGAACGGGCTGCTTCCAGCGCGTGCGGCGCTCGGCGAGCACCGCGTCGGCGACGTTGACCTGGATCAGCAACTTCTTCGCGTCGATGGTGATGGAGTCGCCCTCCTCCACCAGCGCGATCGTCCCGCCCTCGTAGGCTTCCGGCGAGACGTGGCCCACGACCATGCCCCAGGTACCGCCGGAGAAGCGGCCGTCGGTGATGAAGCCCACCGACTCGCCCAGACCCTTGCCGATGATGGCGCTCGTCGGCGCCAGCATCTCGCGCATGCCGGGGCCACCCTTCGGTCCCTCGTATCGGATGATCAGCACGTCGCCGGCCTTGATCCTGTCGCCGAGGATGGCCTCCATGCAGGCCTCCTCGGAATCGAACACGCGCGCCGGGCCGGTGATGACCGGGTTCTTCAGGCCGGTGATCTTGGCCACGGCGCCCTCGGGCGAGAGATTGCCCTTGAGGATGGCGAGGTGGCCCTGAGCGTAGAGCGGCTTGTCGAACGCGCGAATCACGTCCTGATCCTGGCGCGGGGTCGCCGGCACGTCGGCCAGCGCCTCGGCCATCGTCTTGCCGCTGATGGTCAGGGCATCGCCGTGCAGCAGGCCATTGGCCAGCAGCATCTTGAGCACCTGCGGCACGCCGCCGGCGCGGTGCAGGTCCACCGCCAGGTACTTGCCGGAAGGCTTGAGGTCGCACAGCACCGGCGTGCGCAGGCGGATGGCCTCGATGTCGTCGATGGTGAATTCGACGTGCGCCGCGTGCGCGATGGCCAGGAAGTGCAGCACGGCGTTGGTGGAGCCACCGGTGGCCATGACCAGGGTGATGGCGTTCTCGATGGCCTTGCGGGTGACGATGTCGCGCGGCTTGAGGTCGCGCTTGATCGCCTCGATCAGCGCCTGGCCCGACTCGGCGGCAGAGTCCGCCTTTTCAGGGTCCGGCGAGGCCATCTGGCTGGAGCCGAGCAAGCTCATGCCCAGCGCTTCGAACGCGCTGGACATGGTGTTGGCGGTGTACATGCCGCCGCAGGCGCCGACCGTGGGGCAGGCATTCTTCTCGATGCCTTCCAGGTCTTCCTTGGACATGGTGCCGGCATTGAACGCGCCTACCGCCTCGAACGGCGAGACGATGGTCAGCGGCACGCCCTTCCAGTAGCCGGGCTTGATGGTGCCGGCGTAGACGAAGATGCCGGGGATGTTCATGCGCAACATGCCGATCATCGCGCCGGGCATGTTCTTGTCGCAGCCGCCCACGACGAGCACGCCGTCCATGCACTGGCTGGACGCGGCGGTCTCGATGGCATCGGCGATGACTTCACGCGACACCAGCGAGAACTTCATGCCCTCGGTCCCCATCGAGATGCCGTCGGTGACGGTCGGGAAGCCGAAGGTCTGCGGCATGCCGCCGGCGGCACGGATGCTGGCGCTGGCGCGGTCCGCCAGCGGCTGGATGCCGGCGTTGCAGGGGTTCATCGTGGAATGGCCGTTGGCCACGCCGACGATGGGCTTTTCGAAATCGCCGTCGCCGAAGCCAACGGCGCGCAGCATGGCGCGGTTCGGGCTGCGGGCGATGCCGCCGGTGATGGTCTTGGACTTGCGATTCAGCGGGCTGGTCATGGAAGACACCTGGAGTCCGCCGGCCGGCGGGGGCCGCGAATTCTAATTGCAGCGGCAGCCGCGAACTAGAATCCCGCCATGCGATACGCCGACTTCTTCACGCTCCCGATGGACGCCAATGCGGTCGTCGTCGTGGCCGCGGTCGTCGGCGCCTCGGGGCTGGGAGTGGCGATCACCTATTTCTTCGGCGATCCGCGCTCGCCGTCGACCCGCGCACTGGCCTTCGCGGTGGCCATGGTCGGTCTTGCAAACATTTCTTATCCCGCGCAGAACGTGCTCCATCCCGACGGAGACGGCATCTGGTGGCTGGTGCAGCTGCCGATCTTCGACGCCCTGGTGATGAGCGGGCTGCTGCTGTGGATGATCCGCGTGGTGCGCGCCGCCCAACCCTCGGTGCGCGCGCTGACCTGGATCCGGCGCTGCATCGGGGTGTTCGCCGCCGTGACCCTGTTGTACCTGGTGCTGGGCGGTCTGTATCCGGTGGAGCGCATGACGCTGTTCCTGTTCTGCCTGGGGCGGGAGGGCGGCTGCAGCGGCGAATACTTCTGGATGTTCGCGATACCGGTCGCTCTGATGGGCTCGCTGATGATCGCCGTAGGCCTGATCGTGTTCAGCCAGCGCATCGACGAAGCGGAGCGCCAGCGCGTGGTCTGCGTCGCGTTGGCCGCGCCGTTCTTCTTCGCCAACTACGTGCTGCCGGCCGGCTACAACGTCCTGACCAGCCTGCCAGGTCTGTTCATCTTCCTGATCGGGGGGCTGCGCTATCACACGATCCAGGGCGAACGCGGGCGCTTCCTCAGCCGCTTCCTGTCGCAGGAGGTGGTCAAGCAGGTCGCGAACCGCGGGCTGGCCTACACGATGCAGTCGCAGAAACTGGAACTGACGGTGGTCTGCTGCGACCTGCGCGGATTCACGCACTTCTCCAACGCGCACGATTCGACGGTCGTCACCCAGCTGCTGGGCGAGTACTACGAGGCGGTCGGCCTGGTCGTCGCCGAATACCAGGCCACGATCCAGGACTACGCCGGCGACGGCATCATGATCCTGGTCGGCGCGCCGATCCCCACGGCGGATCACGCGGCGCGCGGGCTCGCGCTGTCGCAGCGCGTGCTGGCCGCCGCGCAGTCGATCACGCGCCGCTGGCATCGACCCGAAACGCCGTTGTCCGCGGGTGTCGGCGTGTCCAGCGGCGTCGTCACCGTCGGCGCGATTGGCTCGTCGTCCATGCTCGAGTACACGGCGATCGGCAATGCCGCGAATCTGGCGTCACGGCTGTGCGACCTGGCCCGGGGCGGCGAGATCCTGATCGACGCCCGCACCGTGGAACTGGCCGGATCGCGCGGACTGGTCGCGCGCGGCCCGGTGCACGTCAAGGGCATGGGCGAGGTACTGCACTACGCGCGGGCCGCCAACGAAGGGATGCTGGGTCGCGACGGCGCCGCGGCCTGAGCGCCGCATCAGGGCGCGATGACGCGTGTGCTCTCGGGGTCCGTGTTGTTGGATCGCCGCTGTTCGGTCTGCGCCGCCGTCAAGGTGACGCGGCTGTGGACGATGCCGGGACTGCCGGCGCGAAAACGCAGCTCGATGTAGTCGTTCGTGCCGGCCTCGAGGCCGCGCGCCCGATAGCAGCGCACGTGGGATGCATCGATCGCATTGCATGAAAAATTGCTGTCCTGCAGCCCGGTGCCGACGTATTCCGCCGGAACTTCCACGTCGATCGTCAGCGCATCGCCGCTGCCGATCGCGCGATCGTAGGCGTGGGTCTGCGCGGTGTCGGTCGTCGGCGTCAGATTGCTCAGGAAGAGCTGCTTCGACCACGCCTGCCCGCTGACCACGGGGTCGGCCGCGTCCACCTGGATCAGGCTCAGGTCGATCGGCGTCATCGAACGGTAGCGCCGCGCGTACACGCCGCTGCCGCCGCCGGGACCGTCACGGACGTCGTCGGTCCAGGCCACGATCGCGTCGCCGTCGGGATCCATCGCCACAGCGGGCAGGCTTTGACTGCCGGCGGTCGGCGAACGCACGACGAAGGGCGCAGCAACCGCCGAACCGCTGGCGCGATAGCGGCGCGCGAACACCCCCGGCTCTTCCGCCGGACGATCGAAGCCCTGCCACACGACAAGGAAGTCGCCGTCCGCCGCGACGGCCACGTCGGGCGCACGATTGCCGACGTCGGTGCTCACGACGAAGCTCTCGCCCAGCGCGGTGCCGTTCGCCAGATAACGGCGCGCGCGGATCGGGCGATCGGTTTGGTCCTCGTCGGTCATCAGGTCGAACACCAGCGTGAAATTGCCGTCCTGGTCTCCGGCGATGCGCGGCGAGGAGCCGCGGCCCACGGATGCCGCGGCTTCGGGCGCCGCCGCGGCGGGCATCAGCGCGGCGGTCATCACGCGATCGTTGAATTCACCGCCCGACTGCTGCCATGCAAGACGCAGCGCGCCATCGGGCAAAAAGAGCATCGCCATCGGGCTGCGGGCGCCCTGGCGCGAAACCAGGATCTCCGGATCCAGCGCTCCAGTCGACGGATCGATGCGCCGCACCAGCACGTCGACGAAGTCCGGCTCCTCGCTCGACGAGACGTACGCGAGCGCGCAGCGGCCGCCGATCGCGCAGGCGACGCCGGGATGAGCGACGGAGAATTCCGGCCCGCGCGGATCGACGTCGAACGGCTCGTCGTCGATGAACCGGCCGCCGGACGTGAACCGCCGGGCCTGCACTCCGGTGCCGGTCCCTTCACGAGACGTCCAGGCCACGAGGTAGGTGCTGCCGGTGGTCGCCAGCGCCGGGCGCATCTGCTCCACGACCGGGCCGGTGTTGACACGGAACGCGCGGGTTCGAGGCTTTCCGACCGAATCGTAGAACCGCACGAACACCGAGAAGGCGTCGCCGTCGGGGCCAGTCCATGCCGCCGCGAACTGGCCGTCAGGTGCAAGCGCGATCGCGACGTCCCGCTGATCTCCCGCCAGGTCCGCATGCAGGCGGAAGCTAGCGCCGAATTGCGCAACGTCGGCGGCGGGCGCCGGCAGCGCTGCGACCATCGAACCCGTCGCCAGGACATAGCGCACGAAGACGCGACAGCGACGCAGCAGGTTCATGGCCCCAAGCCCTCGGATACGCGAGCGCGCGGCGGCGCAAACCGCGTACCCGGGGGCCGCCGTGCGCGACGGGTCCGCTACTTGGGCTGCGGCACGATCCGCAGGTAGGGTTTGAGCTCCTTCCAGCCGGCCGGGAACAGCTTCTTCGCGTCCTCGTTGTTGACGGCCGGCACGATGATCACGTCCTCGCCCTGCTTCCAGTTCACCGGCGTGGCCACCTTGTACTGGTCGGTGAGCTGCAGCGAGTCGATGACGCGCAGGATCTCGTCGAAGTTGCGGCCGGTGCTCGCCGGATACGTGAGCTGCAGGCGGATCTTCTTGTTGTGGTCGATGACGAACACGCTGCGCACGGTGAACGTGTCGCTGGCGTTGGGATGGATCATGTCGTACAGGTTGGCGACCTTCTTGTCCCAGTCGGCGATCAGCGGAAAGTTCAGCGCCACGCCCTGCGTCTGCTCGATGTCCTTGCTCCAGCCGTGATGGTCTTCGAGCTTGTCGACCGACAGGCCGATCGCCTTGACGTTGCGCTTCTCGAATTCGCCCTTGAGCTTCGCGGTGTAGCCGAGCTCGGTGGTGCACACCGGCGTGTAGTTCTTGGGATGGCTGAACAGCACGCCCCAGCTCTTGCCGAGCCAGTCGTGGAAGCGGATGCGGCCTTCGGTGGTTTCAGCTTCGAAATCGGGGGCGATGTCGCCGAGTCTGAGCGTCATGTCGGGCTCCATGGGCGGGGTGGAAGAGAGCCATCTTGCGCCGCCCGCGGCGTTGCCGCCAGAACGATTCGATCTGAATTCAGACGGAGGCCGCCGGTGCCTCTTCGAACGGATGCGGCATCGGCGGCAGGCAGCGCGCCAGCCACTCCGCGATCGCCTTCGACGTCTGCGGCCGCGCGAGCCAGTACCCCTGGATCAGGGAGACGCCCAGCTCGCGACAGGCCACTGCATCGGGCTCGACTTCGACGCCGACCGCGCAGCACGGGATGCCCAGCTCTTCGCAGAGACTCGCGATGCCGCGGACGGCCGCACGCGAGGGCCGATCCTGCAGGCGCATCGACTGGACCAGGGAGACGTCGAGCTTCACGCCGTCCAGCGGCAGGCGTGCGAGTGCGAGCAGCGCCACCTGCGAGCGGCCGACGTTGTCCGCGACGACACGCACGCCGGCTTCCCGCAGGCCATGCAGCTCGCCCAGCGCGTTCACGCCGGCGCCGATCAGGGCGTCCTCCGCGAGCTCGATCTGCAGGTCCTGCGGCCGCAATCCGACTTCTTCGATCAGGCCCAGGCGGGAGCGCGCGAAATGCCGCGACTGCAGCTCGCTGGGCGCGACGTTCACCGCCATGCGCGGCGGCGCAATGTTGCGCCGGCGCCATTCGAGCCACAGCGGTGCCACTCGACGCAGCAGCCAGCGGCTCAGGGCATCGAGCTCGCCGCGGTGTTCCGCTGCGCTCAGCAGCTCGCGCGCCGACACCTGCGCAGTGCGGGACCCGATCATCGCCTCGATACCAAGGATGCTGCCGTCGAGCGTGCGCGCCCAGGGCTGGAAGCGAAGATCGAACGCGGATTCCCCGTCGTGCGGGAGCGCGGGCGCGGCGACCGGCGATTCCGCGCCGCCGGGCACGGCCGGGCGCTCGCCTGGACGCGAGGTGCTGGCCGATCTGCGATTCATCGCACCGCGGACCAGCCGCTGAAGATCCTGTGCGACGTCGGCCGTGCGCAGCCAGGGATGGACCAGCACGTCCTGAGCGCCGTGCCGCAAGGATTCGATCGCCAGCGCCCGGTCTTCGGGCCCGGCCAGCACGACGAGCGCGGCCTCGGGTTCGCTCGCGCGCAGACGACGGACCGAGCTCAGACCCTCGGCATCAGAGAGGCGCAGGTCGACCAGCACGCAATCGAAACGGGCACGGCCGCGTCCGAGGAGTTTGAGCGCCTGCCCCAGCGTTTCGACGTGATGGAACTGCATCGCGTCGCCTTCGACGCCGTGCAACAGGGCCTGCAGTTCGCGCGCGACGGCAAACGAGTCCTCGATCAGCAGCAGGCGGATCGGCGGGGAAGAGGACACGGGGTCGTCCGGCATGGAGGTTCGGGGAAGTCTACCGAGCGGCCCGCGGCGGCAAAGCCGTGCGCGCATGGAAGCGCACGGCCAGCCCGATCGCCGCGATGGCGAGGCTGACAATGAAGCCCCACCAGATTCCGGCCGGCCCGACATCGGTCCAGAACGCCAGTCCTGCTGCAAGCGGCATGCCGATCACCCAGTACGCGAACAAGGTCAGCGTCATCGGGATGCGCGTGTCCTTGAGTCCGCGCAGTGCGCCGTTGCTGGTGGCCTGCACGCAGTCGAAGATCTGGAAGATCGCGGCGAACGCGAGGAAGCGTGCGGCCGGAACGGCCAGATGCTCCGCATCGGTGTAGACATGCACGATCAGGCCCGGTGCGAGCGACATCACCGAAGCCGACAATCCCGCGAAGACCATCCCCAGCAGGATGCCGGCGCGGCCCCGCAAGCGCACGCTGGCGCGGTCGCCGGCCCCGGCCGCATGCCCTACGCGCACGGCGGTGGCCATGCCGATGGCGGTCGGCACCATGAAGCACAGCGATGCGAAGTTGATCGCGATCTGGTGCGCGGCGACGGCATCGGCACCAAAACGCGCCATCAGCAGGGCCCCGATGCAGAACAGCCAGGCCTCCGCCGCCATGATCGCGGCCACCGGCAGACCGACCTTGATCACTTCCAGCGTCTCGCGATCCATCCGCGGCCAACCCGGTCGCGACAGTTGCAGCACGCGCAGCGGCGGCGAGCGCACGTAGAACGTCACGTAGACCGAGAGCATCGCCCACGAACCGATCACGGTGGCCCAGCCGCAACCTTCCGGGCCCATCGGTGGGAAGGGCCCGTGGCCGTACATCAGCAGCCACGCGAACAGCGCGTTGGTGCACAGGCCGACGAGCCCGGCCGCCAGCGGGACGCGCGTCATGCCATGGGCCTCGGCACCGTTGCGCAGGAAGAAGCACAGGCTCAGCGGCGGCGCCGACCAGGCCATCGCGAAGACGTAGTCGCGCGCGAAGCCCGCCGTGCGGGCGTCGAGATCGAGCAGGTTCAGCACCGGGCCGGCGGCGCACAGCATCAGCGTCAGCCAGATCAGGCCGAGCAACGCCGACAGCACCAGCGCATTGCGCAGGAAGCGCCCGATCAGCAGCGGCGACTGCCCGGCGCCGAGGCGCTGCGACACGATCGGCGACACCGCCATGCCCACGCCCATGAACATCACGCAGGTCAGGAACCAGATGTTGCTGCCCACGGCGACGGCCGCGAGCTCGGAGACCCCGAGCTGGCCGGCGAAGATGGCGTCCACGGTTCCCATGCTCACGAACGTGAGCTGCGCGGCGATCAAGGGCAGCGCGAGGCGCAGATTGGCGCGGACTTCGGCGCGCAGGCCGGCGGAAGACATCGGGATCCGGACGTCGTTGTGCGGATGGGGCGCGGATTCTACGGATAACCCCCGGACGAAGTCCGGGACGTCTCTCGCAAATTGAGCGCAATCCCGGATTTCGTCCGGGCCACGGGATTGGCCGCCGCTCCGGAGTTTTTCTCCTGCGCCTTTGCGGTGAATGCTTTTGGCTTGTTGGCACTACCATCCGCACCCCCCGTATCCGCTTCCCCCACGCCATGGCCTTCCTGCAGATCCGCGTGCTGTCCGCTCACCCCGAGTTCGCCGAAGAGCTTCTGCTGGCCAACGGCGCCAGCAGCGTGAGCCTGGTCGACGCCGACGACGATCCGGTGCTCGAACCACCGCCGGGCGCCACGCCGCTGTGGTCGCGCACCGTCGCGATCGGCCTCTTCGATGCGCAGGCCGACGCCACGCGGATCGGCGATGCGTTGCGCGAATACCTGCCGGACGGTCCGACGCTGGAACTGTCGACCGAGCTGGTCGAAGACCAGGACTGGGTCAGGGTCTGGCTGAAGGACTGTCCGCCGATGAAGTTCGGCGAGCGGCTGTGGGTGTGTCCGCACGAGAAGCGCGTCGACGAACCCGGTTGCGCGACGCTGCTGCTCGACCCGGGACTGGCTTTCGGCACCGGCACGCATCCGAGTACCGCGTTGTGCCTGGATTGGGTTGCACGCAACGATGTGAACGGCCTCGAGGTGATCGACTTCGGCTGCGGCAGCGGCATCCTCGGCATCGCGGCGCTGAAACTCGGCGCCACGCGTTGCACCGCGGTGGACATCGACCCGCAGGCGATCCTCGCCACACGTGACAACGCAGCGCAGAACGGCGTGCAGTCCGGCATGAATGCGCTGGAACACGACGCGGCGTTCAGCCCGTTCCCGGCCGATCTCGTGCTCGCCAACATCCTGGCCCGCCCGCTGATCGAACTCGCTCCCTTGCTGGGCGCCAGCCTCAAGCGCGGCGGCCGCATCGTGCTCGCTGGCCTGCTCGATCGGCAGGCCGAGGAGGTGCGTGCCGCATACGCCGGGACGTTCGAGTTTGAACCCGACGTATCGCGCGAAGGCTGGACACGGATCGCGGCGAAGAAGCGCTGAACGGTACAACGAGCCCATCGTCCGCACAGGGCATTTTCTGTCCAGGATTCTGGCGCTATGATTGCGCCCCTTTTTCGCAAGACCGTCCGGATGGTGTTCCTCCGGGCTCACAGGGCGACCCGAGAATGTCCGCTCACAAGAACGTCGAGACCAAGCCCCTGAGCCATTCCGTCGCCGAGTGCATCGACGACTATTTCCGCAGCCTCAACGGTCATCGCCCTATCGATCTGTACACGACCGTGCTCGACCAGGTGGAACCGCCGCTGCTGCGTGCGACGCTGCGTTACTGCGACAACAACCAATCGAAGGCCGCCGAAGTGCTCGGACTCAACCGCGCCACGCTGCGCAAGAAACTGCGTCAGCACAAGATCGGCGCACGGCCGACGTCCTCTTCACGATGATCCGGCGCGCCCTGCTGTCGGTCTCGGACAAGACCGGCCTCGTCGAACTCGCCCGCGCCCTGGTTCAACTCGGCGTCGAACTGCTGTCCACCGGCGGCACGTTCCGCGCCTTGCGCGATGCCGGCCTGCCCGTCCTCGAAGTGTCGGAGCACACCGGCTTCCCCGAGATGATGGACGGCCGCGTCAAGACGCTGCATCCGAAGATCCATGGCGGCTTGCTGGGCCGCCGCGGCACCGACGACGGCCTGATGCAGGAGCACGGCATCGCACCGATCGACCTGCTCGTCGTGAACCTCTACCCGTTCGAGCAGACCGTCGCCAAACCGGGCTGCACCCTGGAACAGGCCATCGAGAACATCGACATCGGTGGCCCGGCGATGGTGCGCTCCGCTGCGAAGAACTGGCTGCACGTGGCGGTGCTGACCGACCCCGCGCAGTACGGCGGAGCGATGGACGAACTCAGCCGCCACGGCGAACTCGGGCGCGACACGCGCTTCAAGCTGTCGGTCGCCGCCTTCAACCGCATCGCGCAGTACGACGCCGCCATCAGCGACTACCTGTCGGCGCTGCAGGACGACGGCACGCGCGCGGAGTTCCCGGCGCAGGTCAACAGCAATTTCATCAAGGTGCAGGATCTGCGCTACGGCGAGAACCCGCACCAGCAGGCCGCGTTCTACCGCGACCTGTACCCGGCACCCGGCGCACTCGCCACGTTCCAGCAGCTGCAGGGCAAGGAGCTGAGCTACAACAACCTCGCCGACGCGGACACCGCGCTCGAATGCGTGCGGGAATTCACCGAGCCGGCCTGCGTGATCGTGAAGCACGCCAACCCTTGCGGCGTGGCCGTGGCCGACAGCGCGCTGGCCGCCTACGAACTGGCCTACGCCACCGACCCGACGTCGGCCTTCGGCGGCATCATCGCGTTCAATCGTCCGCTCGATGCGGCAACCGCGCAGGCCATCGTCGGACGACAATTCGTCGAAGTGATCATGGCGCCGAGCATCGATCCGGCCGCGCTGGAAATCACGGCGGCCAAGACCAACGTGCGCGTGCTGGCGATTCCCGGCGGAAACGGTCGCAATCGTCACGATGTGAAGCGCATCGGTTCCGGCCT
Organism: uncultured Salinisphaerales bacterium; assembly: GCA_964644715.1. Taxonomy (GTDB): domain Bacteria; phylum Pseudomonadota; class Gammaproteobacteria; order Nevskiales; family Nevskiaceae; genus Panacagrimonas. The sequence goes on along the minus strand of CAZXXM010000064.1, from coordinate 135 downwards.
GCTGATCCAGACCGGCGATCACCGCGTGGTGACGGCGGACGATCTCAAGGTCGTCACCAAGCGCGCGCCGACGACCGCCGAGATCCAGGATCTGCTGTTCTGCTGGCGCGTGGCGAAGTTCGTGAAGTCCAACGC
>CAZXXM010000063.1:0-11761 GCA_964644715.1 uncultured Salinisphaerales bacterium | reverse complement strand
ATCGAACTGCTGGCCGCCGAGAAAGAGCTGACGCGGCGCAGCGACGAGCTGGCCCAGCGACGCCAGCAGTTACCGTGGGTCCGGATCGACAAGGCCTACCGATTCGAATCGGAGCGCGGGACGCGGTCGCTGATCGATCTCTTCGAAGGGCGCTCGCAGCTACTGGTCTACCACTTCATGTTCGGCCCCGATTACAAGGCCGGATGTCCGTCGTGCTCGATGATCGCGGACGGCTTCGACGGCTTCGCCGTCCACCTGGCCCACCACGACGTCAGCCTGGTGGCGGTATCGCGGGCTCCGCTGGCGAAGCTGCAGGCCTATCGGGAGCGCATGGGATGGTCGTTTCCCTGGGCGTCCTCGTTCGGCAGCGACTTCAATTACGACTTCAACATCGCGGTCACCGAGGCTCAGCAGCGAGAAGGATCGATCGAGTACAACTTTCATCGCGGCGGTCACGCGATGGACGAGATGACCGTCGTGCCCGAACCCGTCGCGCAATTCGCCGCGACCTGCGGAACCGACGCGCAGACCTATACGCGCGATCGTCCCGGCATGAGCACGTTCGTGCTCGACGACGGCGTCGTCTACCACGCCTATTCCACGTATGCGCGGGGACTGGACGCGCTCTGGGGCGCGTACCAGTGGCTCGACCGCGCGCCGCGCGGACGCAACGAACAGGGTCCCTGGTGGCGACGCCGCGACGAGTACGGCGCGCGCTGAGAAGAGCCATGCACGCGAACGTTGCGACTCCGGGCAGGAGCACTTCCCGTCACGTCGATTCGGAGCAGGCTGCTCAGCGGGTCTTCGTCGGTGCGTCGGCCCTGCTGTTCGGCCTCAGCACGGCGGCGACGATCGCCTGGGGCACGTCCATGTCGGCGATGGGCGAGATGCCGACGGCCGCAGGTCGATCCGTGTCGATGGCCTGGATCCCGATCTGCGGCCGGACCTAGCTGGAAACCGGCGCATCGTTCCTGGGCATGTGGGCCGTGATGATGATCGCGATGATGCTGCCGTCGTTGATGCCCATGCTGGCGCGATATCGCGCCACGGTGCGGCTGACGGACCGGACTTCCCTGGGCGGACTGACGATACGGGTCGGCGCCGGGTATTTCTTCGTATGGACGGCGTTCGGCGTGGCCGTCTTCCCCGCCGGGGCCGCGATCGCCGTCGCGCAGATACGGATCCCGGCGCTGGCGATGGCCGCGCCCCTGGCCACCGGCGCAATCGTCCTGCTCGCCGGCCTGCTCCAGTTCACGCACTGGAAGAGCCGGCAACTGGCCTGTTGCCACGCGATGCCAGGCCACGGCCTGCCGCTGTCGTCCGACGTTCGCACGGCCTGGCGGCACGGCCTGCGCCTGGGGCTCGGGTGCGTGCGCTGTTGCGCCGGGCTGACGGCCGTCCTGCTGGTGGCCGGGGTCATGGACCTGTGGGCCATGGCGACCGTCGCGACCGCCATCGGGATCGAGCGCCGGGTCCCCGACGGCCAGTGGTTCGTCGGCATCGCCACCGGGTGCGCCGGCGCCTTCCTGATCGCCCGGGCCGTCGTGCCTTGAATTGGTGCGGCAGCACCGTCCACCCCCGGTAGCCCGGGCGAAGTCCGGGATCGCCCTCCCAAATTGGAACCCAGCCCCGGACTTCGTCCGCGCTACGGGGGGACGCACCTCCAGCACGAGAATTGCTTTACGCCCGATGGACCCGCAGAAAGCCTGACAGGAGTCGAGGGTGAACCAGCCGCAGCTCGTGTCACCGGACAGCGGACGCGATCCGCTGGATGGGCAGGAATCGCCGACGCGCCGCCTGCGTCATGCCTTCCTGCATCACCTGTTCTACACGCAGGGGAAGTTTCCGGCGCTAGCGACGAAGACCGACTACTACCTGGCGCTCGCCCACACGATTCGCGACCGCCTGCTGCAGCGCTGGATCTCCACCGCGAACGAGTACACGAAGAACGGATCGCGCACGGTGGCCTACCTGTCGGCCGAGTTCCTGATGGGGCCGCACCTGGGCAACAACCTGATCAACCTCGGGCTGTTCGACGACGCGCGCAAGTCGATGAGCGAGCTCGGCCTCAACCTCGACGACCTGCTGTACGAAGAAGAGGAGCCGGGCCTGGGTAACGGCGGACTGGGCCGGCTGGCCGCCTGCTTCATCGATTCGCTGGCCACGCTCGAGATTCCGGCGCTCGGCTACGGCATCCGCTACGAGTTCGGCATCTTTCACCAGACCTTGGTCGACGGCTGGCAGGTGGAGAAGACGGACAAGTGGCTGCGCTACGGCAACCCCTGGGAGCTGGCGCGCCCGGAGTGGTCGGTGACGGTGAAGCTGGGCGGCCACACGGAGCGCATGCAGGACAACTCGGGCAGGCTCCACGTGCGCTGGGTTCCCAATCGCACCGTGCTCGGCGTGCCCTACGACACGCCGATCCTGGGCTATCGCAACAACACGGCGAACACACTGCGCCTGTGGAAGGCCGAAGCGCCCGAGGCCTTCGACTTCGCGGTGTTCAATCGCGGCGACTACCAGGGCGCCGTCAACCAGAAAGTCGTGTCGGAGAACCTGAGCAAGGTCCTGTATCCGAACGACGAGCACGTCGAGGGCAAGGAGCTGCGGCTCGCCCAGCAGTATTTCTTCGTCTCCTGTTCGCTGCAGGACATGCTGCGCATCATGAAGATGCAGCACGTTCCGCTGCACGAGTTCCACGAGAAGTTCGCCGTGCAGCTCAACGACACGCATCCCGCGATCGGGGTCGCGGAATTGATGCGGCTGCTGACCGACGAACACCAGATGCACTGGAACCAGGCCTGGGAGATCACGCGCAAGACCTTCGGCTACACCAACCACACCTTGCTGCCGGAGGCGCTGGAACGCTGGCCGCTGGAACTGTTCAAGCGCATCCTGCCGCGGCACCTCGAGATCATCTACGAGATCAACGCCCGCTTTCTCGACGAGGTGCGTCAGCGCTACTTCGGCGACGAGGCGCGTGTCGCCCGCATGTCGCTGATCGACGAGACCGGCGAGCGCTACGTGCGCATGGCCCACCTCGCCTGCGTCGGCAGCCATGCCATCAACGGTGTCGCGGAGCTTCATTCCGAGCTGCTCAAGCAGGACGTGCTGAAGGACTTCCACGAGCTGTGGCCGGCGAAGTTCGGCAACAAGACCAACGGCGTGACCCCACGCCGGTGGATCGCGCTGGCCAATCCGCGCCTGACGCGCCTGGTCAGCGGCGCCATCGGCGAAGGCTGGATCAAGAACCTCGATGAATTGCGGAAACTCGAGCCGCTGGCGCTGGACGCCAATTTCCGCGCCGGCTGGCGCGAGATCAAGCGTGCCAACAAGCGCGACCTGGCCGACGTCATCCGCAGGCGCTGCGGCGTCGCCGTCGATCCCTCGTCGATGTTCGACGTGCAGGTCAAGCGCATCCACGAATACAAGCGTCAGCACCTGAGCGCGCTGCACATCATCGCGCTCTATCACCGCCTGAAGACGAATCCGAACCTGGAGATGACGCCGCGCACGTTCGTCTTCGGCGGCAAGGCGGCGCCCGGGTACTGGATGGCCAAGCTCATCATCCGGCTGATCACCGGCATCGGCGAAACCGTGAACCGCGACCCGGCGGTGCGCGACAAGCTGCGTGTCGTGTTCCTGCCCAATTTCAGCGTCACCAACGGCCAGCGGATCTATCCGGCGGCCGATCTTTCGGAGCAGATCTCGACCGCCGGCAAGGAAGCCTCGGGTACCGGCAACATGAAGTTCGCGATGAACGGCGCGCTGACGATCGGCACGATGGACGGCGCCAACATCGAGATCCGCGAGCAGGTCGGCGCGGAGAACTTCTTCCTGTTCGGGCTCACGGCGCAGGAAGTCGCGTCGCTGCGCGGCGGCGGCTATCGCCCCCAGGATGTGCTCGAACGCAACGACGAACTGCGCGAGGTCATTTCGCTGATCCGGCACGGGCATTTTTCACGCGGGGACGGCGACCTGTTCCGCCCCCTCGTCGACAGCCTCGTTCATCACGATCCCTACTGCCTGTTCGCCGATTACCAAAGCTATGCGGACGCGCACGAGCGCGTGGGCATCGCCTATCGCGACAGCGAGGAATGGACGCGCATGTCCATCCTCAACAGCGCGCGTTCGGGCCTGTTCTCGTCGGATCGCACGATCGCCGAATACTGCCGGGACATCTGGAACGTGCAGCCGGTCCAGGTGCCGATGCTGTCGCACGAGGATGTCCGCGTGGAATTGATGGTGTAGTCCTAGCCCGGACGGAGCCCCTGGCGTCGCGCCCTCTACACGCCGTTGCCCCGGACTTCGTCCGGGCTACGGGGGGTGCAATGCCGTTGCGGCTCGTGCCAGGGCCTCGATCTCGTCCCATTTCCCGGCCGCGACAAGAGACGGCGGCGCCAGCCACGACCCGCCGACGCAGCCGACGTTCGGAAGTTTCAGGAAGTCGGGAGCCGAGGCGGCGTCGATCCCGCCGGTCGGGCAAAACGTCACGTCGTTGAAGACCGAACCCAGGGCCTTGAGCATGCCGATGCCGCCGGCCTGCTGAGCCGGGAACAGCTTCATCGCGCGAAAACCGGCTTCTCGGACGCTCAGGACATCGGACGGCGTCATCGTGCCGGGCAGGAACGGAAGCCCGGACTGGACGATCGCGCCCAGCAATCCCGGCGACGTGCCCGGGCTCACGCCGAACTGCGCCCCGGCCGCGATCGCCGCCTCGAGGTCCGTCACGCGCGTGACCGTGCCCACGCCGACGATCGCCTCCGGCACCTGCGTACGAATGGCGCGCACCGCGTCCAGGGCCTGCGGCGTACGCATGGTGACTTCGAGAACGCGGACGCCGCCGGCCAGCAGCGCCTGCGCGAGCGGGACGGCGTGCCGCGTGTCCTGCAGCACGATGACCGGGATCACCGGGCCAGCCTTCATGATGTCGATGATCTGCACGGCAGACTCTCCTGTGGCGGATGTCGCCGTCATTCTGCGGCGAGATTCTGAGTGATCGTCGCCGGCACCGGCGCGATGGGTCTTCTCTCGACCGGCCCGAACGACATGGCGCCCTGCTCGGCTCCGTCGACCATCGCGCGGGCGCCGGCGAACAGTTCGCGTCCCATGCCGACATGGCTGGACGAAAGATCGGGCGCCGTGGCGCTGCGGCTCGCCCATTCCGCCGCGTCGACCAGCACCTCCAGCACGCCGGCCTGCGCATCCAGACGGATCCGGTCGCCGTCGCGCACCTTGGCCAGCTCGCCGCCGCCGAGGCACTCGGGCGTGACGTGGATGGCGGCCGGAACCTTGCCCGATGCTCCGGACATGCGCCCGTCGGTCACCAGCGCGACGTGGAAGCCCTCGTCCTGGAGCACGCCCAGCGGCGGCGTGAGCTTGTGCAGTTCCGGCATGCCGTTCGCGCGCGGCCCCTGGTAGCGCACGACAGCGACGAAATCGCGGCGCAATTCTCCGCGCTTGAACGCGGCCTGCACCGCTTCCTGCGTATCGAACACCAGAGCCGGCGCTTCGACGACGCGATGCTCGGGCTTCACCGCCGAGGTCTTGATGACGGCGCGGCCGAGATTGCCGCACAGGCGCCGCAGCCCGCCATCGGCGGCGAACGGCTCCGCAGCCGGCCGCAGCACCGAGGTGTCGAGACTGTCCGGCGCGGCGGCACGCCAGCGCAGCCCCGCTTCGGGCGCCAGGTAGGGTTCTTCCGCGTAGGCCGCCAGGCCCGGACCCACGACGGTGTTCACGTCCGCGTGCAGCAGCCCGGCCGCCAGCAGTTCGCGAATCAGGAACGCCATGCCGCCGGCGGCGTGGAAATGGTTCACGTCGGCGCTGCCGTTCGGATAGATGCGCGTCAGCAGCGGTACGACCGAGGACAGCGCATCGAAGTCGTCCCAGTCGATGACGATGCCTGCCGCCCTGGCGATCGCGATCAGGTGGATCGTGTGATTGGTGGACCCGCCGGTCGCGTGCAGACCGACGATGCCGTTGACGATGGCGCGCTCGTCGACGATCTCGCACAGCGGCGTGTAATGACCCCCGAGCGCCGTGATCGCCGCCACGCGCCGCGTCGCCGCGGCGGTCAGCGCGTCGCGCAGGGACGTGTTGGGATTGACGAAGGCCGCACCCGGCAGGTGCAGGCCCATCACCTCCATCAGCATCTGGTTGCTGTTGGCGGTGCCGTAGAACGTGCAGGTCCCGGGGCCGTGGTAGGACTGCGCCTCCGATTCGAGCAGTGCCTCCCGACCGACCTTGCCCTGCGCGAACAGCTGGCGGACCTTGGCCTTCTCGCTGTTCGGCAGTCCCGAGGTCATCGGGCCGCCCGGGACGAAAATCGCCGGCAGGTGGCCGAAGGACAGCGCTCCGATCAGCAGGCCCGGCACGATCTTGTCGCAGACGCCCAGGCAGAGCACGGCGTCGAAGGTGTTGTGCGACAGCGCCACGGCCGTGGCCATTGCGATGACGTCGCGCGAGAACAGGCTCAGCTCCATGCCCGGCTCGCCCTGCGTGACGCCGTCGCACATCGCCGGGACACCGCCCGCGAACTGGGCCACCGCGAAGGCCTCGCGCGCCGCCTGCTTGATGATGGCGGGGTAGCGCTCCAGTGGCTGGTGCGCGGACAGCATGTCGTTGTACGCCGACACGATGCCGATGTTCGGCCAGCGGTTGGCGCGAAGCTCGGCCTTGTCCACCGCATCCGACGCGGCGAAGGCATGGGCGAGATTGGTGCAGCCGATCCGTCCACGGGTCGTTCCGGCGCTGCGAGCCGCCGCCATGTGTTGCAGGTACAGTCGGCGCGACGGCGCGCTGCGTTCGCGGATACGGTCGGTGACCGCGGCGACGATCGTGTTGAGGGGCATGGAGACTCCGGCGGGCCGGCCGCGAGGCAGGCTGGCAAGAAAGGCGCTAGGAAAATCCGGCAGATCCTTCGACGACACGATTGCACTGCAAAAACGATGCGCAGCCTGACTCGACGGGGCGACGACGATGGTTCAACCGCAAAACTTTGACTTGATTTTCTTCGGCGGCACCGGCGATCTGGCGCTGCGCAAGCTGCTGCCGGGGTTGTATTACCGGCACCGCGACACGCGCGACTGCAGCGGATGGCGGATCATCGCGGCGTCGCGGCAGGACCTCGATCGAGAGGCCTATATCGAGCGCGTGCACGCGGCATGCCTGGAGTTCATTCCGGCCAAGGACTTCGACGAAGCCACGTGGAGCGCCTTCGCCACCCGGCTCGAGTACCTTTCGATCGACGCGGGCGAGCCGGCCGGCTACCAGGAGCTGGCACGGCGACTCGCGGATTCGGCGGATCGCACGCGCGTGTTCTACCTGTCGACGGCGGCCAGCCTGTTCTCGTCGATCTGCGGGAATCTTGCTGCCGCCGGCCTGGTGACGCCCTTGTCGCGCGTGGTCCTGGAGAAGCCCCTGGGCTTCAACCTGGCCTCGGCCACGGCGATCAACGAGGCCGTGGCGAAGATCTTCGAAGAACATCAGATCTTCCGCATCGACCACTACCTGGGCAAGGAGGCGGTGCAGAACCTGCTCGCATTGCGTTTCGGCAATTCCATCTTCGAGCCGCTGTGGCACCGCGTCGCCGTGCGCGACGTGCAAATCACGCTGGCCGAGCAGGTCGGTGTCGGCGATCGCGGCGAGTACTACGACCGTTACGGTGCCCTGCGCGACATGGTGCAGAACCACGCGCTGCAACTACTCTGCATCCTGGCGATGGAGCCACCGTCGAGCATCGACCCCAACCGCGTCCGCGACGAGAAGCTCAAGGTGTTGCGTGCGCTGCGCCCGTTCACGCCCGAGGACGTTCGCAGCAAGATCGTGCGCGGGCAGTACCGCGCCGGTGCGATCCGCGGCAAGGCCGTGCCGGGCTACCTGGACGAGAGCGGCATCCCGGAGGGCAGCACGACGGAGACCTTCGTCGCGATGCGCGTGGAAGTGGACAACTGGCGCTGGGCGCGCGTGCCCTTCTTCATCCGCACCGGCAAGCGCATGCAGGACCGCATGGCCGAGATCGTCATCAATTTCCGCCCGGTGCCGCACGCCATCCTGCCCGGCAACGATACCGGCGACGTGAACCGCCTCGTGATCCGGCTGCAGCCGGACGAGGGCATCGAGCTGCACGTGCTGGCCAAGGTGCCCGGGGCCGACATGCGCGTGAAGCCGGTGAAGCTGGATTTCGAATTCGGCGAGACGTTCAAGACGCGCCAGTGGGACGCCTACGAGCGCCTGCTGATGGACGTCATCGGCGGCAACCTGACCTTGTTCATGCGCCGCGACGAACTCGACGCGGCCTGGCAGTGGATCGATCCGATCCACAACGCCTGGGCCACGCAGGGCGATGCACCAAAAGGGTACAGCGCCGGCACCTGGGGCCCCACGGCGTCGAGCGCGCTGATCGTGCGCGAAGGGCTGAGCTGGCGCGAGGAAGGCTGATCGCTTGCGTTCGGACCTCTTTCCCGGTCCAACTTCGCATCCGGTCCACAGCAAAGATCTCGAAGTGATCGACGAACAACGCTATCCCGATGCGCCGTCAGCCGCCGAAGCCCTGGCGCTGGACGTCGCCTCCCGCCTGTGGGCAGCCATCGCCGCGCGCAAGCAGGCGAGCCTGGTGGTCTCCGGCGGCAAGAGTCCCCTGCCCTTTTTCGCGGCACTCAGGACGCAGGCCCTGGACTGGTCCAAGGTCTGGATCACGCTCGCCGACGAGCGCTGGGTCGATCCGGCTTCGCCCGACAGCAACGAGGCCCTGGTGCGCGAGCACCTGCTGCGCGACAACGCCGCCGCCGCCCGTTTCGTCGGCCTCAAGACACCGGGCCAGACGCCGGAAGAGGGTCTGGCCGCCGCCAACGAGGCCTTCGCCCAGCTGCCGAAACCGTTCGACGCGGTCGTGCTGGGCATGGGGGCGGACGGGCACACGGCCTCCTTGTTCCCGGCGATGCCGGGGCTGATGGATGCGCTGCGTCCCGAAGAACCGCCCGCCGTGGTCGTCGGTGTCGCCCCGAGCTCGCCGGAAGCGCGCGTCAGCCTGAATCTGCCGGCGCTGCTGTCCAGCCGGCAGCTGTTCCTGCCGATCCAGGGTTCCACCAAGTGGGCTGTCTACCGCGCGGCGCGAGGGCTGAATGCTCCGACGCGGCTGAAGACCTCCAAGGAGTTCCTGAAGCTGCAGTTTCCGGTCGCTGCGTTCTTCGCGCAGGAAAGCGTGCCGATGACGGTGCAGCTGATCGACGATTGAAGGTCACGCAGCCCGCACGAAGTCCGGGGTACCGGAGAACGGGGGGGGGACGGCACTGCCTTTGCTTACCAAGCGACATGGATAGCGCTACGACCGCCCCGCCCCCGAAGCGGAATCCCGCCAGCGAGCCGCTGCGCGACGACATCCGACGCATCGGCACGATGGTCGGCGAGATGCTGGCCGAACAACAGGGCGCCTCGTTCCTGGACGTGGTGGAACAGGTCCGCCGCACGGCGATCCGGCGACGCGAGGGCGGCGCCGATCCCGAGGCGCTGTCGAACCTGCTGTCGGGCCTGCCGGTGGAACAGGCGGAAGTCCTGACGCGCGCCTTCGCCACCTACTTCCACGCGGTCAACATCACCGAGCGGGTGCACCGGATCCGCCGTCGCCGCGATTACCAGCGCGAGGACGGCCCGCCGCAGCCCGACAGCCTGGTGGCGGCGCTGACCTCGCTGAAGGCCGCCGGCGTCAGCTCGCGCGAACTGCTGCTGTGGCTGGGGCGGCTCGACATCGAACCCGTCTTCACCGCCCACCCCACCGAGGCGGTACGCGGATCGATCCTGGAAAAGGAGCAGGAGATCGTCCGCTGCCTGGTCAACGAATTCGATCCCTCGCTGACGGCGCCGGAACGCGCGGCCGACTGGGGGCGGCTGCGCATGGCGCTGACCGCCACGTGGCAGACGCGCGAAACCGCGTCCGTGAGGCCGAGCGTGCGCGACGAATGCGAGCACGTCGGCTTCTATCTCGGCGGGCCCCTCTACGGCATCGTCCCGGCGTTCTACGAGGCCTTCGAAGACGCCATCCGCTCGGTCTACGGCAACGAGGTCGAGATGCCGCGCCTGCTGCGATTCGGCTCCTGGGTCGGCGGCGACATGGACGGCAACCCCAACGTCGGGGCCGACACCATCGCCGACACGCTGCGAACCCAGCGCGAGCGCATCCTGGAGCGCTATGCCGCGGAAGTGAGCGAACTGTCCGGCCTTCTGAGCCAGACCGCGGATCGGGTCGACGTGGCGGCCGAGCTGGTCCGTCGCATCGCGTCGTACCGCGCCCTGCTGCCCAGGACCGCGGCGACGATCCGGCCGCGCCACGAAGACATGCCGTACCGCGTGTTCCTGATCCTGGTGCGGGCGCGGCTGCGCGCGACGGCCCGCGAGAGCGAGGGTGCCTACGACGCCGCCGGCGACTTCATCGCGGACATCGAACTGGTCGCGGAAAGCCTGCTCGCGGGCAAAGGCCTCAACGCCGGCTGGTACGCGGTGCGGCGCCTGCTGTGGCGCGCACGCAGCTTCGGCTTTCACCTGGCGCGGCTGGACTGCCGCCAGGACTCGCGCGTCCACGCCCGCGCGATCGCCGCGCTGATCGGCGATCCGCAGTGGCCGGAACTCGACGCCGCGACCCAGGGCGAGCGCCTGCGTCCCTACGCCGGGCACAGCCTGGTCTTCGACCGCAGCGAAGACGCCACCGTGCAACGCTGCGCGGCCGTGTTCACGACCTTGTGCGAGTCGATCGAGCGCTACGGCGACGAGGCCGTCGGCCTGTACATCATCAGCATGGCGCAGCGCGCGGCCGACGTGCTGGCCGTGCTTGCACTCGCGCGTTACGGCGGCCTGATCGACCGGCGCGGGCGGGTGCCGCTGGACATCGCCCCGCTGTTCGAGACCGTCGACGACCTGCGGCAGGGTCCGGACACCCTGCGCGCACTGTTCGCCGACCCGGTCTATCGCCAGCACCTCGCGGCGCGCGGCAACCGCCAGGTCGTGATGCTGGGCTACTCCGACAGCGGCAAGGACGGCGGCACCGTCGCGTCGCGCTGGGGTCTGCAGCGCGCCCAGGTCGAACTGCTCGAAGTGGCGCAGGCCGCGGGCATCAAGCTTTCGTTCTTCCACGGCCGCGGCGGCTCGGCCAGCCGCGGCGGCGGCAAGATCGCGCCGGCGCTGATGTCCAGTCCGCGCGGCTCGGTGGCCGGCAGCCTGCGCGTCACCGAACAGGGTGAAGTGATCCATCGCAAGTACGGCATTCGCGCGCTGGCGCTGCGCAGCCTCGAGCAAATGGTCGGGGCGACCTTGCGAGCTTCGCTGCGGCCGCGCGTACCCGAGACGCGCGAGGCGGGATGGCGGGAGGCGATGAATGCGATCGCCGGGAACAGCCGCACCGCGTACCGCGCCTTCGTCGACGACGCGGACTTCGTCGACTACTTCCGCACCGCGACGCCGATCGACGTGATCGAAAAGATGACCCTGGGTTCGCGACCGTCTCGGCGCGGCACGATGGTGGGCGTCGAGTCGCTGCGCGCCATTCCCTGGGTCTTCGCCTGGACGCAGTGCCGCGCGGTGCTGACCGCCTGGTACGGCCTGGGCAGCGGGCTGCAGCGCGTGGCCGATGCCGGCGGCGACGCGCCGCTGCTGGAGATGGCGCGCGACTGGGCGTTCTTCCGCGTGATGCTCGACGACGTCGACATGGTGCTCGCCAAGTGCGATCTCGACATCGCCGAGCGCTTCTCGCGGCTTTCCGGGCCGCTGC